>CAZTBA010000025.1:0-25340 GCA_964611725.1 uncultured bacterium | reverse complement strand
TTTGTAAGCCCTTGTTGTCTTCTCAAAAACAGTTTATGAATTAATCAGGTTAGAGCCTCCTTATGAGCCATTTCGCTCTACTGAGCTTAATGGTGTAGATCGATACGTAATTGGTTACACAGGACCGATCCGTCTTTCACCAATTTCGAGATTCTTTAAGAGAAGGGAGATTGTCCCGGTGCAGTTCAGGGCCAGGCCCTATAATCCCATGCCGTTTCGATTTATTAGGGCAGTTATGTTTGAGGAGGATATACAGCCACAGAACACTCTGGGTGTTCTCCTGGGGCTATCAAGTGACTACATCACCTCATTCGAAGTGATAGCCGATCATGACGAACTGACCCTGCAGATTGCCTGTCCGGAGATTTTTCTGAACATCCTAATGGGGCTACTCTATACCCAATATCCCAAGAGCCAGTTTGAGATATTGGACGAGGATATGCTTGGAGGCGTAATCCCTCGCTATATCTGGTCCTATGGCTTAGCTGACTCACATCTTTTCCCGCTTCGTGATGCGCTTCAGGGGGAGGATCTCCTGGCATATCTTGCAGGAGTGATGGAGGTGCTAAGACCGCAGGAAGTAGCCATATTTCAGATACTGGTGACAAAATGCAGAGGGGACTGGACAACAAATCTCAAGCAGGCCGTGATGGATGAGGTAACAGGCTTCCCAAGAGAAGCAGAGATAGATCTTAGGGCAATAGCCAATGAGAAAGCCCAGGAACCCTTCTTTGCGGTGCAGATCCGCACAGCCGGAAGCTCTGCAGAGGCGATGTATCGTCTTCATAGATACCTTGAGCTGTTCAGCACCGAGTTCCAGAGATTTATCCCTATTGAGGAAGGGGGCCATCTCTGGGAGAGAGTTCTAGGAAGGTTGAGCTACCGGTATGGCGCACTCCTAAACCCCACAGAGCTTACTGGTTTAGTTCACCTGCCCACAGCAAAGGTGGTAAGCGATAAGCTCAAGCGGGTGAAGATCCCACAGGTGGGAGCACCGAGGGATCTGGATGAAGGGGTATTAATTGGTGCCAACCGCTATAGGAATCAGGAAATACCAATCCGTATTTCTGATGTCAGGCTGAACAGGCATATGCTCATAGCCGGGGCTACAAGGATGGGTAAGAGCACGCTTGGAACCCACCCGATCAGAGATGTGATGGACAGGGGAAAGGGAATATCAACCTTTGATCCGAAGGGAAGTTTAGCACGAACAGTCCTGAGGCTGGTTCCAGAAAACAGAGTAGAGGACGTGATATATTTCAGGCCGAACGACCGGGATTATCCTTTTGCCCTTAATATCTTTCAGCTTGGCAAACACCGACCCAGGAGTGATGTTATTCAGGATTTTATAATGCTTGTCGATAAAACGACATTTTATAGAGGCGATCCTTTGACTGCCAGAATGATAAGGATACTGAGAAACGCTATGCTTGTCTTCTTCGAAATCGAAGGAGCTACATTAAGGGACATCACAAGATTCCTGGACGATAAGGAAATCCGGAAGAAAACCTTAAGCCAGCTCGATCCAGAGAAGAACCGCCACCTTATACGCTTCTGGAGAAGTATAGATGAGCGCATAGATCCGAGGTTAAGATATGATGTCTCCGCAGAGGGAGTTATAAACAGGTTGGATCAGTTTGTCGGGGATGAACTTATAGGCAGGATGCTCTGTCAAAAGGAGTGCAAATTAGATTTCGAGGACATTGTCACTAACAATCGCATCCTCATAGTGGATCTTTCAGACATCGGCCAGGAACGTAGGGCAATCCTGGGTA
This sequence comes from uncultured bacterium, assembly GCA_964611725.1. Taxonomy (GTDB): domain Bacteria; phylum Latescibacterota; class CAZTBA01; order CAZTBA01; family CAZTBA01; genus CAZTBA01. Next base: position 23,565 of record CAZTBA010000025.1, on the reverse strand, counting down.
GGATGTTAGTCACAGAACTGGAACTCTCAGCAATGAACCGCCCTGTCGAGAAGCGCAGCGACTTTTATATCTTCTTAGACGAGCTGCAGGAGTACCTGACCCCGGCGATCACGGACATCCTCTCGATGGGAGCAGAATACGGCATCAGCCTCATCATGGCGCATCAGAACATGGCCCAGATTCCAGCGGAAATTAGAAGCTCAATTTTTGGCAACGTTGGCACAATTGTGAGCTTCCGTCTTGGTGCTGAGTATGCCTCGCTTATGTCCAGACAGTATGGAGAGAAGTTCGAGGCCAAACATTTCACCCAGCTACCGCCATATGAAACTTTGGCGAAGACGAATGGAGATGCCTTCACAATGTCAGCCCTGCCTCCGGAGTGGAAAGGGGAAGCCTTCGAGATGCCTGATTTCAGCCAGGAGATAATCAAGCGGTGTAGAGCCAAATATGCCACCCCAGTTGAGGAAGTAGAGGCAGAGTGGAGGATGGATGTTCCAAAGGTAGAAAAGGTCAGGAAGCCACCAGAGGAGCAGCTAAACATCCAGGGAAATCTAAGCTCAGAGGAGAAGCAGAAGCTCTTCAAGGAAATAGTTGGGGAGCTGACAAAATCCGGGTGAATAGATGGCTATTGAATGAATTGAAATATCGAAGTATGAGTTAGAAAACTCCCATCAGAAAGAAACAGCCTCTCAGAATGTCTGGGAAGCTGTTTTTTTATCTATGGGGGGAGAGATACCCGCCCACCCGCCCCTAAAGATCCTTAGAGTCGCCCCAAATCCCTATTCGCCAGGGGTTGTTAAGATATACACACAACCGCCTGGCTCATTGACGGAATTTGGGGCTTTATTTGTACCATTGTGGAGAGTGGCGACTTCCAGCCTTCTTCCAGTATACCAAAAAATCTGAAAATAGTAAAGGCATTAACCTTGACAATTTCCAGAGTTTTTTGGTCTCCTTCCAGTGCAGCTGGAAGTCGCCAGCACACTTTCGGCTGCACTAAGAATTAAGAAGCTGGTGAAAGGAGGTGAGTAGTATGTCCATACTTCTCTTTGTGCTCGGTATAGGGCTTGCCGTAGCAGCTCTTATCAGTATTGGCGAGTATCTGATGGGTATTCAGGATGAGAAAATCCGGTCAGCAAGGATGAAACGCAGGATAAGGAATGGTTGAAGCAGGGCACAGACAGCCCTATCCTAAAGGTCGAAGCTAATTAAGTTAAAGCCGCTCCGTGCCCGCTTATTCCATTATAGCATATCTGCACGGAGCGGTCAAGGAGGCAAGTATGTCCATAAGAAACTCTGATGAGTTAGAGGATGAGAAACTGCGCTTCGATGCCCAGCAGCAGGAGAGTGACGAGTATCTGGCAGAGGAATCACGTCTTAGAGGTAAGACTGTCTTGGAGCTTCTGAAGGAGCTGCAGGAAGATGCCCGTGAGATGAGAGAGTCAAGCGAAAAGATGTTGGGATTCCGATTGTGATCTGCGGTCTCTGTGAGTAGAGTAGGGCAAGGGTTTGGCGGTGTCCCCTTTGAATAACCGCCATCCTAAAGCAGGTTTGTTTTAGGACATAATCTTTAACTTGAGAACCTATGAATAAAAGCAAAGTTCCCGAACTCTATAATGATCTCTATGAATGGATTGAAAAGGGACCAATTGTTGAGGCTATCATATCAGCTCTATGGGGAGAAGGTCTGTCTTTGGATTTAGAGGATGGCAAGTATCTATGGTGTCGAGCTTTGGAGGAGCTGCCAGAGGTCCTATCCAGGCAGGCCCAGATCAAAGTTGATTCCAGCGAGCTTGTGGAAATGCAGGTTCCGGAAAAGAAACGAGAAGTTCCGTTCTAATCAAAGGTCGGAAAGCGTTTTGGTGGTATCGCTTGAATAACCACCAATCCTAATCTTTAATCGTAAACTTATGGGCATGGACATCTATCTTGAAAATCCTGAGATTAAAGCCATGCGTAAGAAGTATAAGAGGAACTTCCGCAAGTATGTGAAGCTACGGGACGCAGCAAAGTATAACAAGGATGAAGAGGAAGAGAAACGTTACCAGGAGAAAGTTGAAAAGTGGTATAACAAGATGTATAACGGCAAGATGGGCTACTTCAGGGTAAGCTACAATGACTACTCTATAAGCTGGTGGCTGATGTATAACATTGACGAAGAAGCTAAAGCGGATTGGGGTATTGAACCATTCTACTCAGCATCCAGGGATAAAAAGGACCATATGATAAAAGATACCTCTTTTCACAGAGAACTCCTGGATACAGCCAAGAGATGGTATGAGAAGGCACTGAAGCTTAAGGGCAAGGAGAGTTTCTTGATGGTGACTGAGTATAAGAAAAGCAGCTTTGAGAAAAACAGGTTGGTGAAAAAGAAAGTAGTGTTGAAACCAAAGGAAACCGATAGCTATATCAAGTGGCTAAAGGAACTGGTGGATTTTGCAGAGCTGGCTGTCAGAACCAAAAGTCCGATCTCGGTGTGTTGATAGGGAAAGCGGAGAGGGGATGGCAACGTCTCCTCTCCACAGATTTTGTCAGAAAATCCCCAACCCACCCACCCTTAAGAGATGAGGGAGAAATGATGAATCTCAGCAGATAATCTGGCATATGAGAGATTCAGAAAATTGAGGGATATGGAAAGGGTAGAGGATTGGTATGGATGTTACTGAAGGTATCATAAAAGGTATATCTGGAGGTTCCCAGCCCTGTCCCACCCGCATGTAAAGTGCAGTTTTAGGGTGTTAATTGGGGTGTTAATGGGCATTTGGAAAAATTAACAGGTAGGGCTTTTATGAAGTAACTGTACTGGAATACCTTAGGCCGAAAATAGAGGGAGAAGATCAGGGAAGATATTCCTATAGAAGAGTGGCAATTTCTTCATCTATTTTCTTGCTTTTCAGAACCTTCTGTGTTATCTTAATCTTAACCTCCGCAATGCGGAGAAAGGAAGGTCTCCTATGCGATTAAGCTACTCAAAACTCTCCACCTTTCTGGACTGTGGGTTCAAATATAAGCTCCGGTATATCCACAGGCTCCCTCAGAAACCTCGCTCTTACCTTCGCCTCGGAAGTGTGCTCCACTCAGTCCTGGGACGATTTTATCTAGATGCAGGGGATAGCCCTATGGATCTGGATTATCTGCTGTCCCTATACCAGGAGGTATGGCCATATCCGAGACCGAATCAGCAAAAACAATATGATCTTGGGATAGAGATTCTGAAGGAGTATTACCACTATAACACAGATTATTGGTATCCTGCAATATGGGCGGAATTTTCCTTTAATGTGCCTTTAGGGGGGCATACAATTGAAGGGGTATTTGACAGGGTGGATCGGCTTGAAGATGGCAGGACCGAGATTATTGACTATAAGGCACAGAAGGCACTACCTATTCAGGAAGAAGTGGATGAGAACCTGCAGCTAAGTGTGTATGCTCTGGCTTTCAGGGAGATAACAGGCGATGTTCCGGATCTTTTGAGTATATATCACCTGAGGAGCAATCGGAAGTGGACTACTACTCGGAGTAGCGAGGAAATAGATGCCGTAGCCTCCAGGATACTTGATATAGCTGGACACATTACCTTTCGCCGGAATTTTGAGCCGAAAAAGAGCAGGGGATGTCGGTGGTGTGATTACACGGACTATTGTCCCTTGAAGGCAGCGCATCCTCTTCATATTCCACAAAAGGATGCTCAGAGACAGTTGTCCCTGTGGGTTCCGGCCTATGCCTGATGTTTTGACAGAATTCCATGTTTTATTATATTGATATGTCAAAACATGGAAAATGTTTGGGGAATTTTCCCGTATTTGCCCGTTCAATATCACAATAGGTGGAAAATTTTCCATCTATCAACCATTAGCTGCAGTTATTCCCATACAAAAGGAGCATTAAATGATGTTTAAAAGATTGCTATTATTCACAAGCATAATATGTCTTTCTGCGATTCTCGGTTGTGCTGCGCGAAATGTTACACTGCATAGTACAGTAGTTCAGGTACAGGAATCGTCGGAGGGAGGAGAATTGTACGTTGTGAAGGAGGTGGGTCATGGCGACATATGTAGGGCGGTTGCTTCCTTCGTGTGGCCCGAAGTTGGCGGAGCTGGGAGACATAGATTCTACTGGGAAGTTTACCAAAATGGTCAACTTATAAGACGCGATAAGGAGTCAAGCTTGTTCTTTAACTCATCTCCATTCTTAGTTTATTTTACAATTGATTCTTCCAGCCTCAAACTGGGTAATTGCGAGTTTATTCTTTACCTTGATGGGATAGAACGTTGTAGGATAGAGACGAAGATCGTAGAGCGAAAACGCAACTAGTAAAGCTCCTCTTACATACCGAGGGATATATGGTTCAGAACTGGTATGCAACTGATGGCGTTTCGCAATGCCTCTAATGCCGAACCTCAAGATACTGTTGCGAAGGACGAAGTTATTACTATTAGAAGAACGTAATAAAATGAGGTTTATCCGACATTTTTACGCTAAGTCGAGAATATAGAGAGTCACCAGCATTCTACCAGGACACGTAGTAGAATAAAGTATCTTATGAGGCAGACCTGAAAAAGGATCTGCCTCTTTTTTGTATCTATGCCAAATATGGCAAGGTTTCCTCTCTTGCCCCTTGACAAGAATTTGATAATGTGCAAGGATAACCGGTCTATCTTTATATGCTTTCATACACAGAAAATCAGATAAGGAGGTATCGGAAGAAACGTGGCCTCTCTCAAAAAGAGGTGGCTTTGCTGATAGGGCAGGGGACACAAGCGCATCTGAGCCACTGGGAAAGGGGGGGTAAGATGCCCAGTCTTGTCAATGCTTTGAAGCTCTCAGCAGCGATAGGCTGTCCTGTGGAAATCCTGTTTTCAGAGCTTTTTGACCGGCTTAGAGGGGAGATATGGAAGAGAAGAAAACGGTATAATATCTATAATAAGTATGAGTAAGATATAACCCTGAAAAGTATGAAAGCAAAAAGACAGGACAATCCAGCATTAAAGGCTCTCCGAGCCTTATCGTCAGCCGAATTGAAGGTTTATGTGGCTTTATTGATACTCTCAGGTTCTGAGAAGCATGTAGTGAGGGAATCCCTATCAGATTTGGCTAATCTTTCAGGATTATCGGGTAGCACGATTGCCAAGTCAGTGGGTGAGCTTTGCCGAAAAGGGCATATTCTCTACAAATCTGGGGATAACCAGCACCGCTTGAGTGAATTTAAGATTGGCAAAACGGTTGCTGGACTCGGATTTGGTATAGCGAATGAGAAAAATAGTGAGACCGGAGATCCGCTAAGGAAAGCAAAGAAAGGGCACTGCCATGCTGAAAAGCTGGAGGGCGCATCGATACCGAATAAGAATTTATATAACTTCGATATCGAAGCCTTTAAGGGGGGAAAGTCACCTAAGACAAAGGAGGAAGTTTTAGCGAAAGAGATAGCCCACACCTTCAACGATATGGAGGGAATCGGCCTATATCTGGATTACTGCCGGCGGTATCCAGAATATGTTATACGCAGAGCCTACGGGGAAGTCAAAGAGCTTCCCGACACTGCTATCCGAAGGAGCAGGGGAGCGCTGTTTAATTACTTGGTTCAGAAGTATGCTAAGGAACAACAAGAATAATAGATCCATATTGGCTCTTAGCCCTGGCAAGCGATGTCTGGGTGTTTGTGTAATGGAAGACGATGTGCTGATACTCTGTGGAGTAAGAACATTTAGAGGAGTGGGGAAGGAAAGGAAAGCAAGCGAATATGTGACGGAACTGATCCGAGATGTCCAGCCCAGGGTTCTGGTAATGGAGAAGCGAACAGGAAACGGAGAGAGCTTCGCTGAGAAGCTTTATAGGGATGTCCTGAAGATAGCCAAAAAACAGAAAATAGGTTCAAGAATGTATTCAGCCGAGAAGGTTAAGCAATCCTTGTGCGGAAACGAACAGGCAACACGATATGAGGTAGCTCAGGCTGTTGCTGAGCATCATAGTGAATTGAAACAATATCAGTTTGACAAGGGATCAGAGAAAGAGAAATACTGGAGACCGATGTTCTTGGCTGTGGCTCTGGCTATTGTGCACGGATCTACCAGAGAATCCTCAAATGGAAAGTCCTACTGACACACTTCTTTAATCCCCACCCCTATGCCATATCAGGCAAAATATCCTCTCTTGAGACCGAACAGGGCAAAGGGTATGCTGGAAGCATAGTTCCTTAATCAACAGTGTTCTTTCAAGAGAAAGCACATGCGCGACTACATCTCCCATGCTCAGATCGCCCTGTATCTCCAATGTCCTCTTAGATTCAGTTTCAGATACATTGACGGGATAAAACCGGTTGACGTCCCGTCTGCGGTAGCATACGGCAGGACAATCCACAGGGCTATCGCGTCTTTCTACGAAACGGCGAAGGAGGGAAAGCCGTTTCGGTTGGAGGCGTGGCTTAAGATCTTTAAAGAGGACTGGAAGGAGGCGCAGGAGAATGAGGAGATCCGCTACAGGAAAGGAGAAGATTTTGAATCTTTACTTAAGGAAGGTGAGGAGCTTCTGTGTTTCTATGCCAGAAGTGCTAACCCTCAGAAAGTCATAGCTGTGGAGGAAGAATTTTCATGCGACCTCAGCGATCGCCGAGGGGGTGAAGTTTTTCCACTGCCCATAAAAGGGGTAGTGGACCTGGTTGAAGAGGACGAGGAGGGAAGAATCTTCATCGTGGAACACAAGACATCAAAGAGACGCTTTGCCGACTGGGAGATTGAGGGAAGTCTGCAGCTTTCCATGTATGCCTATGCTGCAAAGGAGATGGGATGGTTAGATTCCGATAGGATCCTCTGTCGTATGGATGTCCTTCTAAAGACAAAGAAACCTGACCTTGTTCACTACTATGTCCTGAAAGACAGGGACGATTTTGCCAAGCTTTATAGGATAGTCGAAGGTATTGGAGAAGCTATGCAGGAAAGGATCATCTATCCCAGATACGGATACTGGTGTCTTGATTGCCCTTATGTCGAGCAGTGCAGGGAGTGGTAGGATCTTTTAATCATAACCTAAAGCTTTATGGTATCCCTAAAGTATGGAGAGCAAACAATCTTTAAGACCCATCAACACTGGCTGGTTCTTTTAGCCTGGCTCTTTGTAATCGCAGCTTTCGGAGCGATCTCGGTGATGCTTCTTCCCTTAACAGGTCCGGTTGCAGATGGTGAAGTTCCCTTGCTTCTTGTTGGAATTGGGGTATTGATTGCCTGGGGAGCAGCCATTTGGGATTGGAGAAACCGGAAGTTTATCCTGACCGATAGGAGGCTCATTCAGACAAGAGGCATCCTCGGGAAACAGAGGATTATGATCCCTCTTTACAGGATTCAGGATATATCTCACAGGTTTGGGATCCTCGGATGGCTGATTGGATACGGTGATCTGATAGTAGAATCAGCAGGTCCGGAAGGGAAGGTAATCTTCAATTACCTACCCACCCTAGAGCATATTCAGAAGAGGATAGAAATCCAGATAAGGAGATTCAGAGCTTACAATGGCAAGCGTTGATAAGAAGTTGTCAAACAGGAGAGGAGGAAACCATGCAGCGCTTTGAAGGGCCGTTTCATCACTCGGATATACAGCTTTATCTGACCTGTCCGAGGATGTTTTACTATCAGAAAATTCTCGGAATAGCTCCTGAGTATGCAACGGCCGCGGCGATCTTCGGCACAGCGGTTCACAGGGTTATCGAGGATGTCCACAGTAAGGAGCTGTCGAGTCGCTTTCACATCGAAAGGAGCCTAAAGGAGCGTCTTAACGAAGTGGTTGATGAGACAGAGCTGCCTATAATGTGGCGTGGAGAATACGATAAGCGCTTTTCTGAAGCTGTGGAGTATCTTTTCCGCTACAGCCTTGCTGATTTCAACAGAAATGCCTCTGTTTTGGCCTCTGAGCGACGTTTTGAGGTAAAGATAGGGAAATATCCGTTTGAAGGGCAGATAGACCAAATAAGGGCATCTCAAGGGCATTTAATTTTGGTCGAGTATAAGAGCGGGGAATACCGGCCAGACAAGGACTTCCTGAAGCGGTCTTATCAGCTCTCAATCTATGCTTATGCGGTGTGGAAGCTTTATGGCAAGATCCCTGATGAAATCTGGCTGTATCACCTGAAGGATCATCTTCCCTATAAGCGCAGGCAGAAAGAATTCCAGGCAGGTGAGGAGCGTGGACCGGCGGTCTACAAGACCAACAGGTCAGAGCAGGATCTGATATACTTGGAGAAGGACCTGGCCAGGGTATGTCAGGCTATAAGGTTCAATATGTTCTATCGCAGTCCAGCTCAGTGGGGATCGTGCAACGGTTTCTGTCGGTTCAAGGAGTTCTGTCTGGGAGAGATTGAGACTCCGGAGTTTTCAGAAGCCGAGATGAAGGTTATAGAGGGAGCGATTGTATAAGTGGACATATACAAGAAGGAGGATAAAGATGGCAAAGTCTCAGGTAGTTGAGGAAAAGGAAACAGCTCTGGTGACGATTAACGGCGATTTGGCGATTCCTGAAGGATTAGTCGAGCAATTGGAAGGCAGCCCTTCGCTTCAGGAGATAAACGGCGAAGACAGGATGACGCCGTATTACTGCTTCAATGTCAAGCTTACGGGTCCGGAGGGAAGCTGGTATCCTCCAGATGTATTCTTCCACACCTTGACGGAAGATACCAAGTCTCAGATAGACTGTGTGCTCCTGTTTCTGCATAAGACAAACCGGTACCGCATCTTCGATGAAAAGGAGGGATCGAAGACGCTGTGCAGGAGCCTTGACTGCTACACGGGTGTGTGGCAGGATACAGGAGACGAGCTTTTGTGTAAGGACTGTAAGTATCAGAGGTGGACCAATCAGGGTGCGCCACCCTGTAAGCGTTGCTATAACTTTGTGGGAATTGATCTGGATGATAGGGAGCCGTTCATTATCACGGCCAAATCCACTTCAATGACCCCTGCCAAGAGGTTTCTGAATCACCATTTCTTGAAGAAACTCAGGGGCAAGGATCTGCCGCTCTATGTGTATAGGACAAGGCTCTCCTTGGAGTGTCCCAAAGGCACGTATGCGGTGCTTCATTTCGACATCATAGGGCAGAACTCTATTGAGCTGATCGAGGCATATACGGGCTTGTGTGGGGAACTTCTGCAGAGTCAGCGGCTTGACTTCACATTTGAGCAGCCTGAGGAGGTGGAAGAAGAGGGGAGTGAGCCACCTTTTTAGTTGAGCATTCATGAGATGCTGTCGCATTGTGCTATGAGAGAGCGATTCTTTAACGAAGGGTCGCTCTTTTTCTAAGAAAGATTATCTCTGAGAACTGAATCAGATATGAAAAACAGGGGAGGCAAGTAAACGATGGACAGAGAGATGAATGACGCTATGAGGGCGAGGATCCCTTGTATTTCTCCTCCAGATGCGCTCTTAGTTACCAGAGGGATAAGCGCCTTTGGACCGGAGGCTGTGTATGAAATCCTTCTGAAGGTAAAACACTTTAAGGATTTCAACCAAGACAATGACCCCTGGAAAGAACATGATTTTGGGTCGTTTGATTACAATGGGAAAAAGATTTTCTGGAAGATTGACGACTGCCAGGGTATGGAACAGTATAGCCTTGTCCTGACTGTCATGTTGGCAGAGGAATACTAAGAAAGATTCAACAATCAAACAAAGGCTCCCGATAACTGAGGAGCCTTTTCTATTTCCTCATAGTCTCATTATGGATCAATACAATTGCTTATAATCTTCATTAGTGAGTTTTTTTGATTCAAGAGGTGTATAACCAACAATAGGAATTGGACTTAATGTAGTAGATCCTGTTTCCCTTCTGTCCAAATAAGTTTTAAGAACATCCGCTGTTATTTCAAATTTGAACTCTTCAACATATTTTGCCTTCTTTTCATAATCTGTCCATACCAATAACTCACAAATGTAAGTTCCACTTGAAACAGGAAACTGTTCATCAGCCATATAAAGGAAGTTGGTTATTTTACTATCCCTTTGCCAGGGCTGTAAAAAAATGGGCAACCATTCCTCAGAAATCGTGAAAATCCCACTTTCTTTAACGATTCTAAAACTTTCTAACGTTAAAAGATATTTGTTTTCTATACTGGTGGCTTTATACAAAATTAGACCTAATTGGGTAATTAGCCCATTCCGAGGGGATTTATTATAAAAGTCCACTTTAAGGTAAAGACCCAGGTTCCCCTTATATTGTACTTGAACTACTGGTTCGATGTGGATTGCCAAATCAAACGGTTTAAGAATGATATAGTATGAAGTAAGAACACTAATTATAAGAGCGAACGTCGATATTATAACAGGAAGGTAACCTATATAGTTCCGCTTGTTATTGTCTTTATTCGGTAAACCCATGATATAGCCTACCTTTTTATAAAATCAGCCAAATTTCGATTCTGAGGGCCTTTTTTTGAAAAAATGGGTTAAAGTCCGTGGCTGAGAACTGAAAATTTGGAAATTTGCCTGACATATATAATCTCTAATCCTGCAATATCTTGTCCTCTTCTGGAACTCTTGCATAATAAAACGCTATTTTATCTCGCAGTTCTGACCTTGTTTGGATAGACAATTGTAAGTACTTTGATTCTAACGGGGAATTTTGGGGTGTTACTATTTTTTTACAGTTTAGTTTGTAAATATTTCTAAAATCTATCATATAATAATTTGTTTTGATATCCCCTTGTCTTCTATGCAGGGTATATTGAGGAAATGAATCATTCTCTTCATAAACAAATAACTCTAAAAGGGCATATGTATCACCTGCTTCTAAGCGTTTCCGCTTTTCTTCATCAGGAAATCTATCCCATACTTCAGGTGCTACTGCTTGCTGTGGTTTCATCTTACGATTTATTCTTGTTAGATCTTGCGAAAAATATGGATTATCGAAAAAAGCTGGACGCAACTGAATTAGTGGGGTTAAAGAAATTACTTTATCGCCTATTGAGCAACATGGCGAAATTACAACCGCAAAAGATGGTAAATAAAGATCAATATTAACTTTATGCTTTTCTTTAAATCTATCTAAGACTGGTTCTTCAATATTTGGAGTGACTGAAATATATCCTCTTAATACATCTCCAAACCTTAGTGCCTCATCTATTTCTTTCTGATAGAACATATCTGCTTACTCTTCAGGATAGAATTCTTCAACATCGTGAAAATCTTGAGGAACCATTTTTTGTTTATGAGATATAAAATCCTTATTGACTTCAACTTCCGTTATTCCAACAAATTCATTAGTTGGCGTCAGTTTTACCTTAATTTGGTATCTATCAAACGGGTAAAGAATTATCTTATAATCATAGGGATCGTCATGACTACCTGTCCCTTGTCTTTTTAGCTTATCGTAATCATAATCTCTTGTGTATGAATCCATTTTCAGCTCTCCTTTCGTTGTTTCATATATTCATAAACTGGCCCTTTAATTGTCCTCTCATATTCTTCAGATATTATTTCATGTAAGTTATCTGTGACTCCCAAATAATCTTCTGGAGAGATGTTTTCAGCGTAACCATCAAAATCAAGAATTAATTTATATTGGCCTTCGATTTCTTGCAATGATTCGATATAACGCAAATAATATTCACCTTTTTTAACCACAGTTTTGAAGTCTAACTCTTTAGTATCTGCCAGATTAAATCTGTCAAGAGGAAAAGTTGAGTTATAATATGATTTGAATGTATCATTGTTTTTAGATGAGATAGGACATTCATCAATATATCGTAAACCAATACGATTAATGACTGGTATTGATATAACTTCAAAGAAATTATTTAATACAAACTCTATAATATCCCTAAATTTATTTTCTCTTCCTAAATTATAAGTTTTATGATACCGTGAAGATATATCCAGTGAATCAGCTAATACGTTTAATTCAAAATTCTTAGGTGATTCAAACTTCCATATTTTTTTACCACTCTCCTTGTCTAATTCCTCCGGGATCTTCTCAAATTCTCCTTCGGGTCCTTTATCTACAAATATAAACTGTCTTCGGAATAAAAGAGCGGACTGTGGGAACTCCTTCATTATCTTCAACTGTAAATCACCTATCTTATTTTCTATATAGAACAAATTAGGAAATCTAATTTGAAATATCACCTGTTTTACAGTTGGATTGGGAAATATCTCATTAATAGTCATAGAGTTAACCTCACCTTTCATTTTGAACTTTATATTATCCTAAGTTCGTCCAACCTCAGAAAACTCTTTCCGTAACATTGTCAAATTAAACTTTCTAAAAAGAAAAGTCAAATTTAAAAAGCAAGCCCCTGAGATTTTTCAAAGGGGCTGCTCTTTTTCCGGTCGCCTTACAATGCTTGCCTTATGACAGTGAGAAGGAGTATGAATGAGAAACAGAGGGTCTTTTTAGGCTCTCTCTTTCTTGCTGATACCCCAACTCCTAACCTCTTCCCCTAATCCCCAAGAGGGAGAATATGTAGCTGGGCTGAAAGTTTCACCTTGACAGTAGAGGTAATTGCTTTATATTACGTTAAGATGCTTGAAAACAAAATCTTAAACTAATAAATCAAAGGGTATTATCTTGACAATGTTAGATTAGATATTTTCCAATAAGTTACTGATTATATAATAATTACGCTAATTTCCCTAAGGAAAAAAGTTTCTAACACTGGTCGAGTGAGAGCGAAGCGACATATTCGCCAAGTTGAGATTATCACTTGTCCTGGACTCTGTCGCAGGTAAAACAGATTAAGCAGATTGCACAGGTTTGCTGGCTATAAGCATCGTCCCAAAAATCGCTTAAGATTCATAAAAATAATATCTTGGAAATTTAACATTGTCAAGTTATACACTAGGTTTTAATATAACTGATAATTCTCATTTTCGCGTTGGAGCCAAGTAGCATAAAGGTTCAGAAGCACTTGGTAGATGAAAATGCTCATCCTTCTTGCTTGGTTTGTCTGAACTTTCTGTAGAAAAATACTTGAAATAGCTTAAGGGACCTGATAATTTTATCTTGCATTTGGGATCTCGTTGCATAGATTCCTTAGCATTTTCATTTACTTTCCCCATAAAGAGATCCTATTTCTCTCTATTTGTCAACGACTTTCAGACATTTCTACACTCCCTTGGGAATTCTCAGTATAATAGCTAAGCGCTTTCGCAGATTACTAATGCAGGATCACGGGACCTTTTTAGGTTTCGGCTGAATCAAGGTGACACACAAGTCATTGCCGAACAAGCACAAACCCGTTCTCTGATCTCTCTGAAGGTCAAACAAGGTCAGTTGGATTTGCACTAAGTAATGAAGGACTGTAATTCTAGAAAATGAAGATCCGAATTCCAAATAGACTACGTGAGGAACTCGCGAACATATATCTAAAAGGGGCAGAGATATTACCCCATTCTAGTGGTCGCACAATTTCTACTCTTCAGACAATCAGAAAGTATCAGCAGAGAGATGCGGAAAAGACATTTGAGAAAACACGCCCTCCGGAAGGATTTAGTTTTGAATATCTCTATTTCCGTCTCTTTGAGCTTTTCCCAATAGAGCAAATTGATCAACTTCGAACTGCAATTATTGAAACTTTTCCGAATCTTGATGATAAAGTGAGCAACAAAGCTTTCTCAGAGGATCTTATATACTATGCAACAAATGTCATGCAAACAGTCACTTGGTTTAATCTGGGGTTTATTGTGAGGAACCCAAGTGCGAGGCTATTTCCTGTTAGCCGAAAGGTTGTAAGTGACCTGCCTCCAGAAGTGGATTATGTAAAAGTGGGTCTGAAGAAGATTATTCCCTCTGTTTTCATTCTCACGATGGATGTTTATTTGACGTCAGAAGCCACAAAAAACCTTTTATACCTACAGAATTTGAAATATCCTTCCCGTATCCGATTCCACCAGCTTATTCCTCACGGTAGGAATGCTTTCTCACATTTGTCTATTGGGGGAGAGCGTGTAATGACTGAAAAGATTGATGATTATCTTCGGGACTTACGTGCCAAAACAGAGAAAAAAGTATCATTCTTGCTAGATGGATATTTTTCAAAGCAATCGAAGTTTGGTTCTGGCCAGCTTCCTTATATTGATGTTTTTGCATTCAAAGGGGTTCCAAAAGAAGAAGATATTAATGAATGGATAGATATGTCTCGTGAGTGGTGGAGCGCTTTTGGCTTCAATTTCTATGGATATGGCGTTTTTTCAAATGGTAGGTTTCTCTTTACTCTTGCTGAGCACCGTCCTCGGAAATATCCTATTCCATATCGTTTGATTGTGCTTTGGGAATCTTTCCTGGATGAAATAGATCTCGATCAGTATGGTGGCGATGAGGAAGCCGCCATCCGGATGCTAACTTCGTATGATTTAGATAGGCTACAGCTGCCGATAACTCTTTTAAAGTTTCTAAAGCATTCACATTCTTCAGTTGGTAATTTAAGGCGAGATGTGCTCGAAAGATTGCATTCTTTACAGATCCGAAGCCTCATCATACACAAGATGTTTCGCCTTAATGCAGTAGTTTTGCAGACTTTGTCGCTCTTTAACCGAATCTCTTTGGAATTCAAAGAGAACAGAAATTTCTTTGAAAGAGATCTTCGTGAGATAGACGAACTGAAAAGCTTAAGCCCCATCCCTAAAGAAGAAAGGAAACCTATAGGGGAGATATTGATTAATAGTATTGAGTTTCAGATTTCATCACTCAAGAATCACTTAAGTCTTGTTGAGGATTCATTCACTAGATATGTGAGCTTGAGAAACATGGCGGTAATTTATTATTTAACGTTGGTTTTGATAGTAATCACAACTGTGGGCATCATAGGTCCTTCAACAATAAAGGATTTGTTGTTACGATTTGGTAGATTTCTGTCCAATTTATTATTCAGTTTGAATTCAAAGGCAGCCTCGTGATAAGCTCTCACATTCGCCCTTTGGGTTTGTTTTTCTGACCAAAACGTCCTACATCACTTAATCTGGGACGTTTTTTACTTGACAGGGCCATTTTAGGGTGTTAAAATAGACCTAATAGGACGTTTTAGTCACACTTAAAATGGAGTAGGACGTATGAGCCAAAAACAACAACTTAAGGATTCGGAATACCACCTGGCCAGACAGGACATCAAAAAGATAATCAATGCTGCAACCAGCTTCAGAGATAGGTGTATCTTAAAGACCCTAGCCCAGACAGCGGTAAGACGGTTTGAGCTGGCGAATCTGGACATAAGAGATGTTGACTTTGAGCAGGGAGTTATCCATATTAGGGAAGGCAAAGGTGGTAAAACACGAACTATCCCGGCATCAGAGGAACTCTTAGGAGATTTGAGACACCTTTTAGGTCCTCGTAAGAAAGGTCCTTTATTCACCAATCCCAGAGGTGATAAGCTCACAGTCAGACAGATTAACAGGATTGTCGCTAATGCTGGTGAGCGGACAGGGGTAGAAAATCCTAATCCGAAGTATAAGAATATTACTTGCCATCTTTTTAGACACAGCTTTGCCCGGGAATGGAAAAAGCAAGAAGGATCCTTGGAAAGCCTGTCTAAGATATTAGGGCACACTTCAGTTAAGACGACCTTAGATGAGTATGGCACAGAGGACTTAGAAGAGGTTAAACAGAATTATGAAAGGGTTATTTCGGAGATGTTTTGACAAATCCACATTTTAGACCGTGAGTGTTCGTATAATATATATGTTATGAGCCCTAAATGGGGGTTTCAAAAATGTCGTCGAATCTTAGAAAAGAACTTATAGATCGAGCTATTTGTTCCAAATACATCTTTCATAAGGGCGCAGATATATTGACCCGGAGAGGTCCGTTTTCTTCTGGTTTAGCTATTATCCATTTTCAAGATGCCGTAGAAATGGTTCTAAGGGTAATTGCAGAACACTTACATTGCAGTTTAAAGGATAATGTAGCTTTCAATCAAATAATAGATGAAATAGACAAGGTCGGTGATAACAAGATTTCTCATCGGATTGCCCTGAACCAACTGAACAAAGCTCGGATTAACTTCAAACATTTTGGTTTAGAGCCAAAATATGAAGACGCAAATAAATTTAGGTATGATCTCGAAGGTTTTTTCCCGGAAGTGCTCAAAACATTCTTAAATATCGATTTTGATTCTATTTCGCTTTCCAGTTTAATCGGCCACAGGCGCACAGAAAATTTTTTGAATGAGGCAGAGCGACTTATTAGTGATGGGAAATACCACGAGTCAATTTCAGCCTCAGCCGTTGCCTTTACTATATTCCGTACACACTACGACAAAGACCCAGACAGGTATTGGAGAGATCCATTTCGTCGATTTGAAGTTAAAGATGAAAAGCTTCAAAGATGGGCAGAAAATATTGACGAAATCATTGAAGATCACCACTCTCAACTTAACCTTATCATGGTTGGAGTTAATTTGGCAGATTACAGAAGGTTTAAAAGGTATGCGCCTATTGTTAATTTAACGATAGCAGGAACATTCCGAATTGCCTATGGAGGATTTGGTGAGCGAATTGATCCTACTAATGAAACTGCTTTATTTTGCCACAGATTCGTTATTGATGCGATATTAACAATGAAAGCCAATCAACTTCCTCCTCGATTTCCAATAAGAGAGAGTAAAAGGGAATTCCGAGTCACCAAGAAATGTTCCATTATAGTTTATCCTTCTGAAGCCCCCGAAATTATAAGATATGCGGACGCGGGCGAAATATTGCTAGGGCGTGCAAAGAATGACGACAAATCTAATTATGTGGCAATAATTCAAGACGGAGATGAGGCTTACATAGAAGCAAATTGTGTTGTTTCAGCAGATTAAGGCCGAGAATTCTATTGGCGGTAGAAAGCTCCCAATCGGGTAAGCGGGGGTTTTTCTCCCACTCTCCCACACCACCTGGCATAATGAGAAACCTGACCCTAACCATTTGCCGTAGCGACTGATTTTACATCAGACGCAGAGGCAAATCACTCTTATGACCACGATAGAATACAAACTTCTCAAAGAATTTAGAAAGCTCTCAAGAGAAGGGAGGAGAGAAGTTTTCGAATGTCTCAGATAGATAAGGGATGTAAGGAGTGGTTTAATCGGTAATATGGACCTTAGCCATACCCTTTTATCTTTTCCGTCAACGCTTCAACTCCTTCTTCCAGCCGCGACAGGTATTTCCCCATGAACGGATATAGGTTCGCCTTTCTCTTCTGGTTTAGTAGCGATTGACATTCTCTCTTCCTGGTGATAGTGGGTAGATCTAAAGCGGAGGAATAGAATCGTCACGGATATGCGGAAGGAATGTGACAAAGGGGCGAGTCTCATTAAGGAATCGTTCTCTATATTTGCAGGAAGGATCCATAAAGGAACCCAGGAACCCGATGTGGAGAAAACCCTTGCTTTCCCTATCCAGATGTGGTATTATAAAATTAGAAATTCATAAATTTGTATTTTCTATGCTTCAATTTATCTTAAGGGGGAAACCAAGCATGCCTTTGGTGAAGATTAAAGGGAATTTTCAGGTTACGATACCGTCCTCGATCCGCAAGAAATTGGGTATTGCGGTCGGTGACTATGTCAAGGTTGAAGAGAGTAAAAAGGGTATTCTCATAAAGCCTGTACGAATCCTTGAGTCAGGTCAGATTGGGTTTGATACACAGCTTTCATATGATGAAGATCCTGAGGACAAACACAGCGCTAATCACCAATAATCTGGATATTTTGTTATAGTGAAGCTCCAAGATCCATAGAAAAAATTGCGACGTCGCAATTTTTATCCTTCACCTCATCCTCAATATGCCTAAAATTATCTCCTTTGCCAATCAAAAGGGAGGGGTAGGAAAAACCTCCATTGTGTTTCATTTGTCCGGTGCCTTAGCGGAAGTTGGGAAGAAGATTCTTGTGATTGATATGGACCAACAAGGGAATCTCTCCTCAGTTTTTTCGGATAACATCTATGCGTTGGATAAAAGCGTATCCGATATTTTTCTCGATGATAACCTCCCCCTTGAAGAAGTTATCCTGACTACTGCATTCGAATCCATTCACATTTTGCCTGCGAATCTTAAGCTCAGCCAGATCGACCTCCAGTTAGCTGGCGATTTCA
The DNA here is from genome assembly GCA_964611725.1 of uncultured bacterium. Lineage (GTDB taxonomy): Bacteria > Latescibacterota > CAZTBA01 > CAZTBA01 > CAZTBA01 > CAZTBA01. The sequence continues at coordinate 5,523 of CAZTBA010000025.1, read as the reverse complement.
ATGCTCAGTTTATCTTAGCTGACAAACTAGATGAGCTTGAGGACAAATATGACTATGTTCTCATTGACTGTCCTCCATCGCTAGGATTGGCCACTATATGTGCACTGGTGGCTTCTCAAAGAGTAATCATCCCAATGGAATGTCAGGAGTGGGCAGCCTTAGGCTCTGCTCATCTACGGGATGCTATACAAAAGGTCAGGAAACGAGCTAACCCCAAGATACGAATACTTGGGTACGTGATTAATAAATACGATAGCCGACGGAAGTTGGAACAGGCTTATAAGAATACCTTATGTGAGACCTATGAGAGTAAGGTATTCAAGACTGTGATCCGAAATAGCATCAAGTATGCGGAGGCTTCCAACAATAGACGACCCATAACCGTATATATGCCATCCTCTGAACAAGCCGAGATCTTCCGTAGCCTGGCTAGGGAGGTTGCAAACTATGGCTAAACGAGATTTTACCCAATTAGCACAGAAAGCCTTTACTCCTCCTTTAGAAGAAAAGGAGGTTTCAGAAGAGATGGAAAGGGAGGGACCAAGAGTTGGCACCCAGAGATTCTCTAATGCCCGGCTTATTGATCTGAACCGTATCCGTCCGGATCCGGAACAAATCAGACAGATTGGAAAAGACACTGAAAGTCTAAACGAAATCACTCAATCGATTCGCAAACATGGTGTGCTTCAGCCCATTGCAGTGTACTATGATGAGAAAGAGGATATCTATCGGATCATCTCGGGAGAAAGACGTTATCTGGGAGCCATGGAAGCTGGGTTAAGCAATATTCCAACGATTATCAGGGACCGTCCTACCGAAGATGAGATCGCTTTTTTGCAGTTAATTGAAAACCTGCAACGTGAGGATCTCAATCCACTAGATGAAGCGAGGGGGATGAATCGCCTGAGCGAAGAATTCCGCCTGAAAAATAAAGACATCGCTGAACAGCTTGGCAAATCCGAATCATATGTCTCACGAACGATGCGTTTGAACAATCTTCCAGAAGCTCTTCAAGAAGAAGTTGTATCCATTCATTCCCCCAGACTTTCGAAGGAACACCTCCTCCAAGTTGTCCGTGAGAAAACACCAAAGGATCAAATGAGTCTCTGGAACAAGATTAAGACAGGCGAACTTAACATCCGACAGGCCCGTCAGGCAGTGCGTCGTGAGCAGCCAAGATCCGCTTTACACAAGAAGATGCTGTTGGAAAATCTACAGAACCTAGAAAAGAGGCTCTCGAAGTTAAATCTACAGGATTTATCAGGCAGCGACAAAGCAGAGGTAAGCTCTGCATTGAAAGCTATAGAACAAAGTATAAAAACGGTCCTGTCTAAGCTTCAGGAGTAATACTGATTTGAGGATAAAGTATAAACTGTAAGACGTTCGAATAGACTAGGGAACTTTGAAACGAGAAAATGCGATTTTGAGATAAAGAAATAGGGAACTTTAGAACGAGAAATAGGGAACTTTGAAACGAGAAATAGGGAACTTTGAAACGAGAAATAGGGAACTTTGAAACGAGAAATAGCTCCCAAGTTATTGAACCTTAGCCATTTTCATTTTATAAGTATTATAGTAATTATAGTATATAGAGCAACAACAGGAGAATTTGTTGTTGTAAAAATTTATGTTTTCTTCTCTTGAGAGGTTCCTTCTCTGGAAGTACAGCAAGGATAAATACACAGACAAGCGGAAATTAAAAATGACAAAGAGAGAAAAAGATATAGTAGAGGTAAAAACAGAGGAACTTAGTACATTCAACATTATCAAAACAGAGGCAAACCTTTCGGGCTTGCCATTTTTTGCTTTGTCTAGAAGAGAGGTTAGAACCAGATCCAAGACAGAGTACAAAGTTGTCATTGAGAGAAATGGCGAAAAGCTAAACGTTCTATGGAGGGTAAGTGGGAGTGCTGAGTATGGTTATCCAGGTCCTTTTGATAGGAAGGTACACAAAGCGCTTGAATACATTATTAACGAACAAGGGATACCAGTCGAAAATCCAATTCCTTTTTCTATTTACCAATTGTGTAGGTTAATGGAAGTAGCTAATTCAGGGACCAACAAGAAGAGAGTAACACAAGCATTAAGGCGAATAGTTGCCACCACTGTGGATTCTGAGGGTACCTTCTACAGCAAGAAAGAAAAGCGATACATTACGGATACTTTTCACATATACGACCGTGTTGTCTTCAAAGGTCGAGTGATGTCAAACGGGAATATAGCGGAAAGGAACTATCTTTATCTAAGTCAGTGGTATCTGGAGAGCATAAATGCTTTTTATGTAAGACCTATTGACTTTAACTATTTTCGCCGGCTGCAGAGCGATATTGCAGGACGCCTTTATGAACTCTTGGGGCTGAAATTCCACGGTGTGATATTGAATGGTAGACCTTACTGGAAAGTAGACTACAAGGAACTCTGCAATCTGTTGCCTGTAACTGAGCAGAGATACTTGTCAGATGCAAAGAGGTATCTAAAGCCAGCTCACGCAGAGCTCAAAAAGACACGATTTCTCGACAAGGTTAGATGGAACACACAAGATCGTGGGCATTGGTATATCTTGTACTACCCAGGGGAAAAGGCGATAGAAGACACAAAACCTAAAGTTGTACAAGAAGAACTTCAATTGGAGGCTCCTCAACCTACATCAGAATCCCGAGAGGAGATACCTTCAAACTTGAGTTCAGGTGAAAAAGCACTTTTTCGGCTACTCGCAGATCGGAAAATCGCCCAGGAGTCTGCACTGAAGATAGTCAAAACTCATCCAGATCGAATAAGGGAGAAAGTGGAGACCTTTGATTGGTTGGCGGAGGCCGATAGTAATCTTATAGATAAGAATCCAGCCGGCTATCTCCGCAAGTCTATTGAAGAGAATTGGGATCCACCTCCTGGATTCGTATCCAAAGCAGAGCGAGAGAGGAAAGCTCAAGAAAAAGAGAAAGCTTCTCTTCTTGAAGACCTTGAGACACTCACAATAGAGGAGGATCAGAAATCTGAACTCCTGAAAGCTCGGAAAGATGACGTGACTAAAGAGGAAATCCAGAAGGAAATCGCCCAGATCAAAGCAGAGAGGGAAAGATCGAAAAAAGAAGAAAAAGCTAAGATCAGGGAACTACTCTCTTCAATGACGCAGGAAGAATTGAACACTCTGAAGAAAGAGGTACTGTCCAAAGTAGACAACTTTCACAAAAAACAATCCAACTACAGAAAAGTAGCTTCTAAAGAGATCCGCAATCTTGAAGGCAGAGGATTAACAGAATCCTATATCCGGGATATACGAGATAGGATTATAAAGGAAAAGTATTTGAAAGATAAGCTGTAGAGTTACAGGGATAATTTAAAGGTGAGTAATGGCTAAGAAGTCTGACAGAAAAGATAAGGATCTGCTTACCATAGAGGAGCTTACGGATCAATCTGGGATAAGCAAAGCTCTTATAGCCAAGCTGGTCAGGGATGGGATTATTTTCCCGGTTAATGGTAAAGTGAGATTGGAGAATATGAGATTCCATGAAAGTTCCCTGAGAGTGATTAAGAGATGGGAAGAAAAGATAATGGGGAGACTACACTTCTAGCTCTAAGGCGTACCTTGGATCAGAGGTAGCTCTAAGATAAGGTGTTTTCCTACTTGGTATAGCTATATATCTACCATTTCTACTCCCTGAGATTTTGGAAGTATTGACAGATAATTCTACACGAAATGAATAACTTAACTCCACCTTTGGTAAGGTGAAAGAAAATTAGAAATTTCTCTCCTTCGGGCTCCGCTTAAGGAATTTATATGAAATTGTGGCCTGTACAATTGAGAATCGACGATGCAAAATGCGAAGGGATCCTTACCCTTGAACGACGAGACTGAACATAATTCTTGCGAACGTAAAAGATGCGCCTGTATCTGATAAATCCACTCAATCAGTTAGCGAGCATGGTCAATGTCAAAGAGAACCGCTGGAACAGGTACCGTGTCTGGAAGCCGCTTGGCCTCCTGGTGTTAGCTGGTCTGACCCCTTCCAAGTGGGACATTACGGTAGTTGACGAGAACCTCGGTGTACCTCACTATATGGCTATGCCACGCCCCGACCTGGTAGGGATCACCGCCTTCAGCTCACAGGCAGACCGCGCTTACGAAGTGGCGGCTGAGTTCCGCAGCCGCGGTGTGCCTGTGGTGATCGGCGGCATCCATGCTACCATGTGCCAGGAGGAGGTCTTGGAGCGGGTGGATGCCGTGGTGACGGGTGAAGCGGAGGGCGTCTGGGAGCAAGTTTTGGAGGACGCCCAGCAGGGCACTCTGCAGCGGGTTTACACCGGTACCCGCCTGGAGATGGACAGAGTCCCGCTGGCCCGGCATGACCTGCTGCCGACTGGCTATGTATTCGGATCAGTCCAGACCACGCGTGGTTGTCCGCTTGACTGCAGCTTCTGCAGCGTCACCGCATTCAACGGAAGGCGCTACCGGTGCCGCCCGATTGAGAACGTAGTGCAAGAGTTGAAATTGATCCGGGAGAAGTATGTCCTCATCGTGGACGACAACCTCATTGGCATTCGGAAAGACCACATCGCCCGCGCCAAGGATCTTTTCCGGGCCATGATACAGGCAAATCTCGGCAAGAAGTGGATCGCCCAGGTGACGATTAACATGGCCGACGACGAGGAACTCCTTAGACTGGCTGCGAAGGCTGGCTGCATGGGTGTGTTTATTGGTTTCGAGTCGCCGGCGAAGGAAGGGCTGGCGGAGATCGGCAAGAAGTTTAACATTCAAAAAGGCCGCGACTTCAGGACCTCTGTCAGGCGGATACAGCGGCACGGCATCGTGGTAGTCGGCTCTTTCATTATGGGTCTTGACATTGACAAAAGGGGTATCGGACTGCAAATCGCCGATATGGGCTCCAGCTACGGCGTGGATGCCATCAACGTGCTTTTCCTGACGCCTCTGCCCGGCACACGGCTGTGGGAAAGGATGGAAGCGGGAGACCGCATTGCCGCCAACCGTTTCCCGGGTGACTGGAAGTACTACACACTGTGCTTCCCGGTAGCGAGCTATAAGCACCTATCTTGGGTGGACATGCTTAAAGAGATGAACTCCTGCAACCGGCGTTTTTACCCCTACCGGCGCATCATGCGCCGCTTGGTCACCAACCTATGGCATACACGCAGGCCCATCACCGTGCTGTGTATGCTGGTAGCCAACCTCTCCTTAAGAAACAACTCGCGGCTCAGCCTTGAGAAATACCAGGAATTAGATCTCTCTCGGGGTGTATCCCAGGAAAAAAGGAATCACGGTAGGTGAGAAATGCGTATAAACAGGCGTATATACGGCTTGTCCAGCAGCAAACACTTTTAAATTTTGCCGTTGGTAATCTAAAACGGGCAAGGGGGTGAAGGAAATGGGCAAGCTATGGGAGAAGATAAAGGACGTTGTTCAAGAGAAAGCATACACTGTAGCTGAGAAGACCGAGGAACTTGCCAAGATCGGGCGGGCCAAGTTTGAAATTGGGAAGGTCAAGTGCGATATAACCAAAAACCTTG
>CAZTBA010000024.1:22082-25440 GCA_964611725.1 uncultured bacterium | reverse complement strand
GAACAAGGATAAAGCTTTTCCTGAACATCTGAACCTCCCTGTAATAACCCTACATAAATAATCATTTATTCTAAAAATAACCGTTATCTATTTACTGCAAATTATATGCCGCAAGGAGACTCGACCATTTGGGATGTCAATTTGCGAAGTCGGTCTTCGATTAATGAACCATGATGAGCTATCATAGATACTTGTTCTGGATAAATTGATAGACAGGTAGACGAAGTGATACACTTAACCCGAATCTCAGATTTTCCACTGTCAAATATCCGACACCCCGTATGGAATTTGATCACATAGTTACAACGAAACTTCACAATTATGGGTGAAAATTGCTGAAATTAAGCGGAAAAATCATTTGGCATAGATATTGCCAATAGAATAAGTGTTAAGATTATTAACAACTGTGCCATTGACATGTTTACGGAAAGGAACCAGCAATGCCAAAGTTGAACTTCAATGCGTTCAGGCTGTGGATTCTCTCCTGCACAGCCCTGCTCTTACTATCCCTACTTCCCGAGATTCTCTTCGCCCAGGAGACCTACATAGCCCCAAGAGATAGAGGGAAAACTCTCTTCCGCTCCATTCCCGAGGGTGTACAGGTGAAGCTTGAAGGAAGAAGCAAGGTGATTGGCACTACGGCTTTTGAGATTCGGGATGTGTACAAAGGCTATTATCGGGTTACAGCCTTACTCGATGGATATGAACCACAGAGTGGGTATATTTCTTTCGCTAAAGGAAACAACGGAAGTCTGGAGGTGAAAGCGTACCCTATCCGAAAATGGGAAATAGTCCTAAGGTCCTTATTTCTTCCCGGATGGGGCCAGATCCACTCTGGACAGAGCTTCAAAGGTAAGCTTGTAGGCGGGCTTGGGATCGGTGCTATGACACTCTCGGCTATTGCGGCTTTCGACTATAAGAGGGCTTTGGATAGCTACGATCGCTCCACTGAGAGATATGAAACTGCCCTTATACTGGAAGATATAGAGAGTTATAGAAAGGATATGGAAGACAAGTTTGACCGTGCTGAGGAATCATACGACAGGCGTCAGATAGCCTTGGGTGCGCTTGCGGGAATATGGCTTTTTAACGTATTTGACGCAGTGCTTTTCTCGCCTGAATTCAGTGTCCGAGCAGGAGGGAATTCGCTGACTTTCTATATGACTCCAAAGAAAAGGGGAATGGTCTTCCTTCGATCGCTTTTTCTCCCCGGATGGGGGCAGTACTATATGGGAGAGAGAAACAAAGGAATATTGATTTCCTTTTCTCAACTTACTTCCCTTACGACTATGGTTCTGGCTGAGGCGAGCTACAGGGAAGCTGTGGATAGGCTGGACTCCGCGAAGGCGAAATACTTTGAAGCCATTTCTATAGAAGAGATCGAAAGTTCAAGAGATGAGATGAATTCCAGCAAGCGCGATGCGGACGACCTTCACAGGTTGAGGCAGCTTTCTTTCGGGATCACGCTCGGGATCTGGGGGTATAACCTGCTTGACAGCCTGCTCAGTTTCGAGTCGCCCCGCATCACCTTGGGGAGAGTGTCGGCGAGGGCGGTTATAGGAGATAAAAGTGCTGGAATACAAATGGATATAAAATTCTAAGATTCAAAATTCGTAATTAGCTAAATCGTAGTTGGGTATTGCAAGTTCATGCATCAGGAGGACAAATGGAAAGGATATCCCTGAAAATCGTATTTGCTGTTTTTTTGACGCTTGCCATTGTGGGATGCTCCAAGGAACATAAGATGCCGACCGTGTCGAATCCTCTCGATCCTGAAGGCAATAACCTGGAAGTGCCCCAGATTCCGAAGATAAGCTCCGTTGTGGTCGGCGACCGGACGGTGATCCTTGGATGGGAGGTGTCAGATAACTCAGTGATTTCGGCTTATAGGATCTACCGTCGGGATTCCACTGAGGTCGAATATTCTTTTCTCGATTCGACGAAGTCTACAAACTACACGGACGCGGACGCACTGAACGGGGTCGAATATTTGTACAAGGTCTCAGCCTTAAGCTCGAATGGACTTGAAGGTAGGAAGTCGAACCCTGTAAAAGCTACTCCCAAGATATCCTCCATCACTGTAAACAGTGGCTCTCCACATACAAACCAGAGGCTGGTGATCCTATCGTTTGTCTCCGAGCTTGATCTTTTCGGTAGGTTCGATTGGGCTTGGGTAAAGGTTGGGGAAGATTCGAACCTGGAGGGTTCTGGATGGGAAGTCTTCGCCTTGAACAAAAACTGGCTCCTCTCCCCTTCCGATGGGGTTAAGAAGGTGTACGCCAGGTTCAAAGACCGAAGCGGTGTCGAATCGGTCGTGGTCTCCAATAGCATAATCCTCGATACCATAGCCGAGATATATTCCCTCACTGTGGGCGGTATCAGTCAGAATCTCCTCCCGGGTGACATGATCCATTTTGCCGTGGATACTAAGGAATCCGATGGTAGAGTTACGCTGGATATAGGAACAAAAAGGATGGGAATTATACTGCATGACGATGGGATTATGGGGGATAGGCTCTCAGGAGATGGGGTGTATGAACTCGATTTTACCATCCCAGGCGACCTCGATGTGAGCGGCGCCAAGATATTGTCATATTTCACAGACAGAGTTGGAAATACAGCGGTTCCGATGTCCGCTGAAGTTAAGCTGACTGTCGAGATCCCACCATCCTCTGTAGTCCTCAACCCGATCACGACTTCCGTTGCGGATCCCACTTCGCTGAATCTGTCCTGGGCCGAGAGCCTTGAAGATGACTTCACATTCTACCGCATATTCAGGTCCGAATCTCCCGGGGTTGATTCAGCATCTAAACTCGTGGTGACACTTCCGAATCGGCAGAACACGAGCTATCAGGATAGCGGACTTGAGGATGGAAAGAACTACTACTACAGGGTCTACGTGTTCGACATAGATGGTTTAAGTGCAGGGAGCAATGAGGTTAGAGGTAAGACCGATCCAATAGAGCCTCCTGAACCTGTGACCCTGTCCAATCCATATGGCAAGACATCCTCGTCCATCAAGCTTTCCTGGACCCAGAACAATGATCTAGACTTCGCCTACTATAAGGTATTTAGATCAGAATCGAACAAGGTGGATGAATCCTCGGAGTTTGTTACGATGATAAACTCCAGGACCGCAACCTCCCATATGGATACAGGACTTGATGAAGATACGGAGTATTTCTATGTAGTCTATACCTATAATATTAAGGGGGTTAGTTCCTCAAGCAATGAAGTGAGCGGAAGAACTAAGAATCTCTCTCCCACTGCTGTAACGCTGAATTCGCCCTCTTCGGTAAGCGGAAGCGGAATGACGCTCACATGGTCTAAGAGCGGTATTTCAGATTTTGCATCTTAC
>CAZTBA010000024.1:0-21982 GCA_964611725.1 uncultured bacterium | reverse complement strand
TTCGAGGAGCAACGAGGTAAGCGCCAAAACCAACAATCTCAAGCCATCCCCGGTTGAGCTCCTGGATCCTGAGGTACTTTCTATCTCTTCGCTCAGTCTCTCCTGGACCCAGAACATCGATGCTGATTTCGTTTCCTACAGGATATTCAGGTCGGAGTCAAGCGATGTGGATGAATCTTCAGATCTTGTTACAGTGATAACCTCCAGAGCTACAATTTCCCATACGGATGCAGGGCTTGATGAGGATACGGAATACTTCTATGTGGTCTATACCTACAGTATTGAGGGAGACAGTTCTCTGAGCAATAGAGTTAGTGGGAGGACTGAGAATCTTCCTCCTGCTGCTGTAACACTGAATCCTGCTTCTTCGATAAGCGAAAGCGGAATGACGCTCACATGGTCTAAGAGCGGTATTTCAGATTTTGCATCTTACAAGCTCTACCGTTCCGAGTCTGCCGGAGTGAATGAGGGAGATGAGCTTGTGACGGAGATAACGTCTGAGGAGACTACTTTCTACGATGACAGTGGTCTCGAACAGAGCAAGAATTACTATTACAGGGTTTATGTCTATGATAGATCGGGTCTTTTTTCGAGGAGCAACGAGGTAAGCGCCAAAACCAACAATCTCAAGCCATCCCCGGTTACACTTATAGACCCTGAGGTACTTTCCGACAGAGATGTCAGGTTGGAATGGTCAAAGAGTAAGGAAAATGATTTCGAATCGTACAGGATATATCGGGGGAACTCCAACTTAGTGGATAATACCTCCATGTTAATTGCCACAATCCGTGATTCTTCTTTGAGTTCGTATGTTGATGAAGGTCTTGGTGAAAACACGACTTACTATTACAGGGTCTATGTATACGATAACGGAGGACTTTCCTCGGGCAGTACGGTTAAGGGGGTAACGACACTTAATGGTGAGCCCCAAGCTGTTAGCCTGAGCTTTGCTGATGTTAGTGGAGTGACGCTTAGCTGGACAGGAAGCCAGATCGAGGATTTTGAGTCGTACAGAATTCACAGATCTGAATCCCCCGGGGTAGATGAATCTTCGTCCCTTGTCGGTGAAATATACTCAATAGCTGCAACCTTCTACAGAGACACATCAGTTGAGCAGGGCAAGGTCTATTACTATCGCGTTTACGTTCGCGATACCGGTGGTCTTTCCAAGGGAAGTAATGAGATTATGGTGACTGTAAGGTGAAAAGGATATCGCAGGTTCCGGGGTGTTCAGCTATGGTTATCGGATCGACTTTGTTCAATTTGTGTTTCATTAAGGTGTGTTGGAAATTGAACACTACTGTCCAAGTTATGTCGGATATCTTCCCTATAAGTATTTCAATTATGGATACAAATTAAGTTTCCAGTAACATAAAGTAAATAATAACACTAATATTCTTAGGTTTCAACTATGTCTTATAGTTATTACAGACTATGGCACATAATTTGCAATGGAGACTTCTCGTCATTAAGGTCCTGCCTGCGGTTGATCTCTATGATCAACATGTAATTGACAGGGCGAAGCTGTATCCTTAAGGGTAAGTGGTTTTTGTAAAGTCACAAAGAGGTCTATTCAGGACAGTCTAATTCATTCCAAACATACGAGGATCTGGTAAAAGATGGAAGATATTTTCCGTTCCAGAAGAGTTATCATAATTATTTTCGTAACCATATTGGCTTTCAGATCGTGGGCTGAGGATTACACTATAGGGCCGGCTGATGAGCTTTTCATATCGGTGTGGCAGCATCCGGACCTTGACAAGACGGTTACCGTGAGTTCCAAAGGGATGATATCATTCCCTCCCATAGGGGACATCAAAGTAAGTGGCTTTACCCCCTATGAGGCTGCGGAGCAGATATCCGAGAGGCTCCGGACATTCACGAGAGACCGTGCCCCGGTCACAGTTACTGTGACACAGTTTAACAGCAGGAAGATATTCATTATGGGAGACGTTATAAAGCCCGGAGAATACGGTTTTGAGGAGATCCCTAATCTCTGGGAAGCTATCCGCAACGCTGGGGTAAATACGATTACGGCCGATTTAGAGAGGGTTAGGGTGATATCTAAACGCGGCGAGAAGATTGTGAACCTAAGGGATGCTGTCGAAGCAAACAGGCTTTCTGAACTCCCGGTTCTGGAGCCTGGTGATACGGTGCTGATCCCCAGGAGGTTCGAGCCGGGAGAAGCCGGTGATATTGCCATGGTAGATTCCTCCTCCGCCGACATCATATCGGTATTTGGAGCCGTTGCGAGGCCTGGTATCTACAGCCCTCCCGGGAGGTTAGGCCTTCTCCAAGCCATTATGATGGCTGGAGGCCCGGCACAAAGGGCAGAACTAAATGAAATAAGGGTTATAAAGGGCCTTGGGGTTTCCTACATTATGGAAGTGAATCTGAAAGACTACCTTGAGATGGGTTACCCTTCCGGAAATCCGCTTATAGATCTCGGTGATACAATCTATGTTCCCGAATCTGGCTCACGTTGGGGGAGTGTCTTTACCAATTTTAGAACGGCGCTTCAGGTCACGTTTACCATAGCTAACATCTACTTTATATACAGAGCCATACGGCTCGGCCAAGATTGGCTGCCGAGGCTTTAGGAAGACAATAGTCCGGCTTAGATTATTTGGTTGAGGTGAGGGAATGATGGATCAGGAAACTGAAGGTTATATTGACGGATACCCTGGGTATACAGATGACCAACCTCTGGATTTCAGGCGCTACCTAAAAGCCTTTTGGAAAAGGAAGTTATTTGTAATAATTCCCTTTTTCCTTTTCGCAGCAGGTTCGGTCGCTTATTCGCATTTTTTCCGTGCGGAATCTGTCTATAGGGCATCGGCAACCATAGTATATCGGAAACAAGGATCGTTCACACGCCCACTTGAATCATATTTTGTCGAAGAGGGTATAAGTAGGCAGCTTGATCTTGCAAGGGTTCAGATCTACAGTTCCGAATTTCTGAACAGAGTCATTACAAATATGGGCCTGGATCAGAACGAGATGGTGAAAAGTGAATCTGGAAGAGAAGTATCAGATGAGGTTATAAGGAATAGATTCGTTAACTATCTCCGTGGTCTAATAACGGTGAATACAGAAAGCAGGGGCATGGTCTTTCATATAGTGGCTCATGGACCGACTCCGGATGAGGCCATGAACCTTGCCAATAGTGTGGCAAATACTTTCATTGAGGAGAACCGGCGTCTTCAGATTCAGAGGATAAGGAGCTCGAGTGATTTTACCGTAGAGCAGTTAGCAGCCTATAAGGAAAAACTCCAGGAAGCAGAACGCAAGCTTCAGGAATATCAGGAATCTGTGGCCAAGAGAAAAAGCTCCCAGGATGAGACTGCCAGGTTTCAAAAACTTGACAGGGCGAAGAGCCTTCTTCTGACTGCAAATGTTGATCTGAGTGAAGCTGAAACCCGTATTGATAGGATGCAATCAGGGGGAACATCTTGGGGAGAGAAAAACGCCAAAGATAACCTCTCACGGGATTCACAGCTTAAAAGCCTTGTATCGAGATTTCTCGGAAGCGAATCGGATCTTGTAGACCTCCTGCTTGTGAAAAATTGGAAGGATCTTAATGTAGTCTCTCTTAACGAGGATATATACAGGACTAAAGAGAAGATGAGTTCAAGGATGAGAGATGTCTTATCCGAAAAAAATAGTGAACTTAGTCCTGATATAAGGGAAAACATAATAGAGCTGAAGCTTACCGAAATAGAAGTTACTGCTATCCGGAGTAGGAAGAGGAAGCTTCAGAATTATATAGACCGTTTTGAGAAGGAAGCCGGTAGTGGATACGAGAGTGAGCTCATTCTTTCAAGGTTGATGGAGGAGGTAGTAAGCAGCAGGAAAGTTTACAACCTCTTCTTAGAGCAATCTGCTGCCGCACAGATATCGGAAGCCCTTGAGATAACCAAGCTGGGGAGCGAGTTTGAGATCTTGGAATCTGCCCGGAGACCATTTTCTCCTGTCAATCCAAGGAAAAATAAGGCTGTGCTGCTGGGCACATTCCTTGGACTATTTTTGGGTTTCGGATTGGCTCTGGTACTGGAATTTATGGATAGTTCCTTAAAAACTGTTGAGGAGGCTGAGAAGTATTTGCAGCTTCCGGTCATTGGTACAGTTCCGGTAATGCCATACTACTCGGGGAAGAAAAAGAAAAACATGCTGAGAATTGCCATTTTGGCAACTCTAATCCTCATGTTTTTAGCTGCATTGTCACTGGTCATTATATGGAAGATGAACCTTTGGAAGAAGATCTTAGCTATTTTGCCAATATAGGAGCAAAAATTTGTTGAAAAAGAGATCCGAGAAAAAATCAGTTTCCAGTAATATCCTTAGCCCTATAGATGCCCTAGATGTTGAATCTGGAGAAGCAGGCGATTTCCGAAAACTTATCTGGAAAATATCCCGGAACGAAAAGGATACCGCTGCTTGGGCAAAACCCAAAGTTTTTTTGGTTACAAGCGCCATGAGCGGGGAGGGGAAAACAACTGTGGCAGTGAACATGGCTATTGCTTCCTCCAAATTCGAAGGGAGAAAAACCTTACTCCTTGATTGTGATATCAGGAAACCGAGGATTCATGAGCTCTTCAAAATCAAAAGAGAACCTGGGATCACAGATCTCCTCCTGGAAGGCGCCAACCTCAAGGAATGCCTTAGAAATTCGGAATTTGATAATTTTAAGATCATCACTGCCGGAAGGAAAATCCCTGAACCCTCCGTGGCCCTTGAAGAAAAGCGCGTAAGGGCTCTTATATCTGTTTTAAAGGATCATTTCGATGTAATTTTCATGGATTCTGCCCCTGCACTCCCAACCGTTGATCCTATGATCTTAGGTCCCGAAGCGGATATGACAGTTTTGGTCGTTCGTGCTGGAAAGACCCCCAGGAAAATCGTTATGAGGGCGAAGGAGACTTTGGAGGGGGCAGATGTCAAGATTGCTGGTGTTATAATGAACAATTTTGAGAATGTTCTTCCTTACTACTATAGCTACAAATATTACAAAGGGTACTATGGAAAGACAAAATCCGGAGCTTCATCCGGGAAAGGCAGAAGAAGATGAAGGCTATAATCCCTGTTGCCGGAGTTGGAACCCGCCTCAGGCCTCACACTCATACTACCCCGAAGGCGCTTTTGCACGTTGCGGGTAAACCTATTATAGGACATATCCTGGATAAGGTGGAAAATTTAGGGGTGGAAGAGGTTATCTTGATAATAGGTTATATGGGTAATAAGGTGGTAAAGTATGTTAGTGAAAACTACTTTTTTGATAAGATAAGCTATGTTGAGCAGAAAGAGAGAAAAGGCCTGGGACATGCGGTAAGCTTGGCTAGAGATCTGGTTGGCGGAGAGCCAGCTTTTATAATATATGGGGATACGATTTTTGAGGGGAAGCTTCCTAACGGAGCTCCGAACGAAATTGATGGCAAAATCGGTGTAAGGAGAGTTAATGATCCAAGAAGGTTCGGCGTCGTAGTTCTTTCGGGAAACAGGATCAGACGGCTTGTTGAGAAGCCGAAGGAGTTCGTATCGGACCTCGCCATAGTTGGAATAAACTACATAAAGAATTCGAAGCTGATGTTCGAGTGTCTTCAGGAGATTATTGAGAGAGACGTTACGACGCGAGGGGAATACCAGCTAACGGATGCCTTCCAATTGATGGTAGAAAAGGGGGCGCATTTTGAGGTGTTCGAGGTGGATAATTGGTTCGATTGTGGGAAGCCAGAGACACTCCTTATAACTAACCGACATCTCCTTTCGAATGGACATCCGGATGTGGAGATCCCCGGTTCGGTAGTGATACACCCGGTTTTCGTGTCCCGCTCCGCTGAGATTGTAGGCTCGATAATAGGCCCCTATGTCTCCATAGCCGATGGAGCTCGGGTAAGGGGTTCTATAGTACGCAATTCTATCGTTGGGCAAAGCTCTGTGGTGGATTGCTGCCTTCTAGAGAGCTCCTTAATTGGGGATAATGCCGTGATGAGGGGATCTCTGAAAAGGGTAAACGTAGGCGATTCTTCAGAGATAGATTTTGACTGAAAAACAGAGGGGTGAGTCATATGTTTCTATTACGTTCGCGTGCTCCTGTCAGATTTGATTTCGCTGGTGGATGGACCGATGTGGCGCTTTTCTGCCAGGATACCAAGGGGAAGGTGGTAAACGCCACCCTGAGTATCCATTCATACGCCACCCTAATCCCGAATGCTGCCCAGAACGGATCTGTCCCATATGTAAACAGCAGGATAAAGATGGAGTCAGCCGATTTCGATACGGTTGTCGAAGCGATAGATGTGAAGAGGATAGAATATGATGGTAACATAGATCTGGTGAAGGCAGCCATTCGGAGGTATTCATCGAAGAACGGTTTCAGGCTTGTCACACAGTCGAATTCCCCTGCCGGTAGTGGTCTTGGGACATCAGCAGCTATGGGAGTGTGTCTTGTAGGTATAGTGACTGCGTATAACGATATGCATATGCTGCCATATGAGATTGCGGAAGCAGCCAGTGCGATCGAGAGGGAAGAGCTTGGGATACTTGGTGGAAAGCAGGATCACTATGCCAGTGCTCTTGGTGGCGTTAACTTCATGGAGTTCGAGGGTGAGCGAGTGTCAGTTTCTCCTATCAGGATTGATGAATCTATCCGTTTGGAGTTAGAAAAGAACCTTGTTCTGTGTTACACGGGGAAATCGAGGCTTTCTGGTGACATACATAAGAAGGTGAAGGAAGCTTTTCTGAGTGGTAATCCAGATACGGTAGGCTCCATCGAAAAGCTTAAAACGATAGCTGAGGACATGAAGATGGCGCTTCTGAGCGGTGATCTGGAATCTTTCGCCAGTCTTATGAACGAGAACTGGGAATGTCAGAAGGCCTTGCACCCCTCTGTAACAAATGCTGAGATCGAGGAGCTCTTTGATATAGCTCATGGTAGTGGAGCTTTGGGAGGAAAGGCTGGAGGAGCTGGGGGTGGGGGATGTTTGATATTTTACTGTGAGCCGGGTAAGGAACACACGGTTCAAAAGAGACTGAAAGAGGCAGGTGCGAATATTATAGACTTCAGTTTTGATTTCCAGGGACTCAAAATCTGGTCGGCTAAGTAAAATGTCCCGAGTCCTAAAGAAAGAGGCCCCAATGGCCGGCGCCAAGAAGTTTATGAGTATTTCATATCTCAAGGCTTACCTGATCGTCGGATTGATTGGTTTCTTCTATTTAGATACTTTCCAATGGCTCTACAAAGTTTACAGCGAAGATCCGGAGAGCTCCCACGGCTTCTTGGTGCCCCCCATAATTGGATATCTTCTCTGGAGCAAACGCAGGGAATTAAGTGCGACCGCATCTTCGCCCAGCTCTCTTGGGCTGGCTCTTGTTGCCTTTGGAGTTTTGCTCCAGCTTGTGAGCGTCAGATCCGGAGTGCATATAAGCTCAGTTTTGTCTTTAATTACGATTGTCTGGGGCATAACGATCTGTTTTTTCGGCAAGGACTTTTTTAAGAAGTTCCAGTTTCCACTTCTCTACATGTTTTTTCTCATACCCCTCCCAGGTTTAATTCAGGCAAGCCTCACCTTCCGTATGAAACTCTTTGCATCTAGGGTATCCACAAACATAATGAGGACATTTGGATTATCACTATTCCGCGAAGGAAATGTCATTATTCTGTCAAATTACACCTTTGAGGTCGCTGATGCATGTAGCGGCCTGAGATCTATGACTTCTCTCTTAGCTCTCGGCGCTCTCCTTGCTTACTTTACCCAGGAAAACCTGTTGAAGAAGCTGGTCCTCTTTTCATTGTCAATTCCTGTTGCCATAATCGCTAACATAGTTAGAATCGTGGTTACGGGGTTTTTGGCCGCCTACGTCAGTGAGGATATAGCTACAGGGTTTTTACATGAATTCTCTGGGATACTGGTGTTTATGGTTGCAATAGCTCTCATGATCTCCTTTAGTGAAGGGATCAAGGTATTGAAAGTACCGAGAATCAATAGGAAGGTGTCATAATGAGACCCCTTAAGGTTGCATTTATCGGCGCCCGGGGTATCCCCGCGAGAGGGGAAAAAGGGGCTGGAGGAATCGAGAATTATATGGAGGAAGTCGGGAGCCGTCTGGTTGAGAGGGGTCATGATGTCACTGTCTATTGCAGATCCTACTATACTAAGGAAGAAAATTTTTACAAAGGGATCAGGCTCAGAAAACTTCCAACGATCCCCACAAAGCATTTGGAGACTTTCGTTCACTCCTTCCTGGGTGCTATGGATGCTTCTTTCAAGGGCTTCGACATAATCCAGTTCCATGCCTTGGGTCCCTCGGCTTTTTCATTTATTCCAAGGATCTTTGGCAAAACTACACTTGTCTCGGTAAGGGGGTTGGACTGGAAAAGGGAAAAGTGGGGTAGGTTTGCAAAGTGGTATCTCAAGAAATGTGAATATCCGGCAGTCCGCTTCCCGGTTGGGACGGCAGTAGTTTCCCCGGTACTGAAAGAATATTTGGAGTCCAAATTCGACGTTCGTGTAACTTTCATACCCAACGGCTTCAGGATTCCTGTCCATAGGGAACCAGATCTGATCAGTAATCATGGCCTTTCCAAGGATAGCTATATCCTCTTTGTCGGACGCCTGGTCCCAGAGAAGGGGTGTGATCTGCTGATCGATGCTTTCAAGGACATTGAAACTGATAAAAAATTAGTTTTTGCCGGTGAGGCGAGCTATACGCTTTCCTACGTGGAAGATCTACAGAAGATGGCTAACGACAGAATCCTGTTCCTGGGCAGGGTTTATGGCCAGTTTCTCGAGGAGCTTTACAGCAATGCCTTCCTCTTTGTTTTACCTTCCACTATCGAGGGCCTTTCGAACTCACTTCTGGAGGCAATGAGCTACGGTAGATGCCCCCTTGTCAGTGATATCCCTGAAAACAAAGTGGTTGTACAAGAGAATGGTGTGGTTTTCAGAAACCTCAACCGGGCTGACCTAAGGGAAAAATTGCAGATTCTGCTTGAAGATGAAGCCAGGGTCAGGCTCCTGGGTAGTCTTTCGAAAAAGTATGTTGAATCCCATTTCTCATGGGACAGAATAGTGGATATGACAGAATCGTTTTATGAAGGGATACTAAATGGGAAATTGAGGGGATCTTGTTTTTCGGAAAATTTCTCAGGGACTGCGTTTGAATCGAAGATTCTGAACTCCGGAGAGCTCTAAGGAGAAGATCATAGCTTAGCACAGATAGCTTGGAGAGAGGATGGAGAAAAAGAGGCAAATCTTCTATGTAATCACCGTGGTGCTTCTACTCTTTGGTGCAGTAGGATCGCATCTGTTGCCCGGGAGTCTCGGCAATACTGTGGAACTGGATCTAGAGAATTTCCCAACCAGTATCGGGCCTTGGAAAGGTGTTGACACCCCGTTTTCCAGTGATATAGCTGAGGCGCTTGGAGCTGATAATCACTTGGCAAGACAGTATGTTAATGGCCTGGGGCAGGTGATCTGGTTCTATACCGGGTATTTTCAGAACCAGAGAAGCTCCTTGAGGGGACATGTTCCAGAGGTATGCTACCCTGCGCAAGGGTGGACTATCGAGAGGTTTCAAGACCATGAAATTGAAGTTGTTAAAGGCAATGCAAAGGGGAAAATCAAGCTCAAAAAATTACTGGCGAAGAGGGGGGAGGGAAGAGAGATAGTTTATTATTGGTGGCAATCCGGGAACAGGGTCATATCCAGCAAGACGAGCTTTCAAATCGAGCTGCTTCTAAGATCAATAATCTCGGGTAGCTCGAGTGGCCTCTTAGTGGAGGTTTCGACGATAGCTGACAAGCTCGGCTCAGATCCGGAATATTTGGAGGATTTCTCGAAGATAGCTGTGGATTTGTTATCAGAGCTTCAAGTAGATGGACAGAATAAAAACAGTGTGTATAGAAATCATACCTCTGCAGACAGATTAGTAGGCAAAACGGGGGACTAAGACGATATGTGGCCACCGGAACACGAACGAAAACTTGGCAATCTCCTTTCCGGTAATCAGGAAGAACCAGTTGATGTCTCGATAGTGGTACCTTTACTGAATGAGGAGGAAAGTGTAGAATCTCTTTATTCCTCTGTGAAAGGTGTAATGGAACTCATTGGAAAAGAGTATGAGATTCTGTTTGTGGATGACGGAAGCACCGACGGAACTTTCGAAGCACTTTCGAAGATCAACAAAAGGGATAGTAAGGTTAAGGTTATCCGCTTCCGTCGTAACTTCGGGCAAACTGCGGCTATGTCTGCAGGATTCGACTATGCAAATGGTGGCATTATTGTCACTATGGATGGGGATCTGCAAAACGATCCCAGAGATATCCCGAGGCTCCTGGAAAAGATGGAGAGGGGATATGATATAGTCAGCGGCTGGCGTGTAAATAGGAAAGATAAGCTTGTGTCCAGGAAGCTTCCCTCTAAAATCGCTAATTGGTTGATAGGAAAAGTCACAGGCGTCAAGCTGCATGACTATGGTTGTTCTCTAAAAGCATACAGGGCTGAGGTAATAAAGAACGTGCACCTATATGGGGAAATGCACCGGTTTATACCGGCCTTGGCAAGCTGGTTTGGGGCGAACATAACAGAAATACCGGTCAACCATTACAGTAGGAAATATGGAAGGACGAAGTATGGAATCTCAAGGACACTTAGGGTCGTCCTGGATCTAATCACCGTGAAGTTCCTCTTGGAATTCTCAACCAGACCATTACAGATGTTCGGTTTAGTCGGTATAATAAGCTTTACTGCTGGCCTTCTCATCAATCTATATTTGACTCTCCTTAAGCTTGCTTTTGGCGCACCGCTCGCAAGTCGTCCATTACTGCTCTTGGGTATTCTGTTGATGTTCTTAGGAGTCCAGTTTATCACTATAGGCTTACTGGCGGAGCTACAAGTCAGAACTTATCATGAAGCTCAGGGTAAGCCTATATATGTGGTGAAGGAAGTTTTATAAAGTAGGCTGGATGTAAGTTGAGGTGTGTGGATTGCCGGGTAGGATGGTGATCTTGGCTCCATCATTTCAAAAACATATTGCCTTTCACAGGGAACATTTATGAAAAAACAATATTTAAACTTAGCGGCTAAAGCCGCTGTAAGCTTTTTCATCATATTGGTATTAATCGTAAAAGTAAATTTGTCGGAGACCTTTTCAGCGGTCCTCACCGCGAAATGGAATTTTGTGATAGGTTCCTGGGTTTTTATGATCTTGAGTACAATTTTGGCCTCATACAGGTGGAGATTACTTATAAAAGTACAGGGCGATGATTTCAAGATGAGGAAATTAATCAAACTGTATTTTATAGGTATGTTTTTCAACCTGGCCATGCCAAGCTTGGTCGGAGGTGATGTCGTAAGGGGATATTCTATATCAAAGTATACCAGGAGCATTTCCAAGTCTTTTATACCTATACTTTTGGAGAGAACTATCGGCGTATTGGCCCTAATTTCCATATCTCTGGTAGCAGCCAATAGTCTGTTGAACTATCCCAAGCTCGTAAAGGAATGGGGAGTCTTCCTCATCTTCGGGATTATCGTTATCCTATTGCTTATGATTTCATTACGGAAGTACCTCTACTCATTTGTCGTGGCTTCCCTCAAGCTAATAGGTTTCAAGGAAGCTTCTGGGAAAGTTCAAAATATCAGTGATATTTTGCGTCAATACGTTCGAAGTAAAAGGAGTATGTCTTGTGCATTTCTAATATCACTAGTTATTCAGTTCCTGGTCGTCCTTGCGAACTACTTCATAGCTTTATCTATGGACATAGAAATTTCCTTATACAACCTCTGCATATATATTCCCATCATAAACCTCATCTCCATGGTTCCTATTAGCTTCAACGGAGTTGGAATCCGTGAAGGAGCTTATGTCTATTTTCTTGGGATGTCCAATGTCCCTGAATCCTCCGCCCTTTCCATGTCCATTATCTGGCTTGCGGTGCTTTTACTTTGCGGGATAATCGGCGGGATTTTCTGGATAGCAAGTAGGGGAAGTGAAAAGGCGACCGCAAAAGAGCCGAAGACATCCGGGAAAGAATACCTTGTCTACCAATAAGAAGCTCTAATTTTGGATGAAAATCTTCCGGGAATTTGCCAACCAGAAGGGATCTCAAAGCCCTGAATTCAGCAGGAGAAGGGGAATCTAAGATGGATTACCGTTATCTTAAGCTTCCTTACTATCTTTTGAGCAAACCTCTTAAGGTGAGTTACCGCCCCCTCCACCTTCAGATAGAGCCAACGGATGCGTGCAATCAGAAGTGTATTATGTGCTACAGGAAAAGGCTGATAAAAGAAACTGCGCGCATGAGTCTGGATCAGTTTAAAGCGGTTTTGGATGATGTACAGCCGACAAAGGTCAATGTAAGCGGACTCGGTGAACCCTTACTTCACAGAGATATCTATGAAATGATTAGATACGCCAAAGCGAAGGGAGCAGGAATCACCTTTCCTACGAACCTCACCTTGGCGAACGGACATCTGGCGGAGATTGTAGACAGTGGCGTAGATGTGCTGAAGGTCTCTCTTGATGCTACGAAACGGGAGACTTATCTCAAAATAAGGGGGACGGATAATTTCGAAAGGGTCGTGGATGCCATCCGTGGAATTAATGAGCTGAAAGATGATAGGAAATCTGTTACACCCCATATTCGGATCAACTATGCCTTGCAGAAACTCAATATCGATGAGCTCGAGGAAGTAGTGCGAATGGCGGTGGAACTGAAAGCCGAAGCATTATACGTTCAATATCTTGATTACGTGGATGTCGATGATTTGAAACAAGATCTGGTTGGGGGTATGACTCCGGATCTTCTGAGAAATACTTTACAAAAGGCCCATGCTTTGGCTAATGAATCGGGACTCAGTACCAATATCCCAATATGGTTAAGGGACCTGAACCTATATATGAGAAAAATGGATACGATGGGTAATTTTAGCAATACCAGAAGGTGTTGTTTCCCATGGATCTCAACTTTTATAGAAGCCAACGGAGATGTAAAGGCATGCCCCATATTTACACGGAAGAGGGGTGTGGGCAAGATGGGAAATATCTTTGATCAATCCTTTGAGAGTATATGGAACGGAGAAGGCTATGTTAGTATAAGACGGGATCTTAGGGCAGGAAAGCGTCCCTTTGCACCCTGTCGTCAATGTATACCACAGACTCTATCGAACATCTTCGTGATATTTTCCAAAATGCTGCCCGGATGGAAACTGTAAGTCTAAGTACGTTTGAGATATCAAATTTAGGAGAGTAAGGTTGCATATCTTAATGCTGAGTTATGAATTCCCCCCCTTAGGTGGAGGTGGAGCTTCAGTCTGTTATAACCTTTCGAAGGAATTGGTTCGCTCAGGACACCGGGTAGATATCGTCACTATGGGCTTCAAGGGCCTTAAGAGGTTTGAAACCAACGGGGGGATACGTATATACAGGGTACCATGTTTGAGGAAAAAAGCAGAGATATGCCACACCCACGAGATGCTCTCCTACTGCATTATTTCCATACCTTTGTTGGTAAATCTGGCAAGGAAAAACGGGTATACTATTAACCATACACATTTCATTTTTCCCACGGGTCTGATATCATATCTGCTAAAGAAGATAACGGGACTCCCCTATATCATTACTTCCCATGGTTCCGATGTCCAGGGATACAACCCTGATCGGTTCAAAATACAGCATAAGCTCTTAAGACCGCTATGGAAGATGATCGTCAAAAATTCGAAAGCTATAGTCTCGCCTTCTGAAAGCTTAAAGTCCTTAATGTTAAAGAACTGTGAGGATAAGCCCATAAAGGTCATTCCTAATGCTGTAGATATCTCTTCATTCAAACCCAAGCCTAAGAAGAAAAATATATTGATGGTCAGCCGGCTCCTGCGGAGGAAAGGTTTTCAGTTCGTCCTCGAAGCTTTGGGTGAGATCGAAGGGGATTTCACAGCTACCATAGTGGGCGATGGTTTCTATGCTGATGCCCTCAAGAAGTTAGCCCATGAGAAGAAGATCAATGTCCGCTTCCTGGGATGGTTGGACAACAAGTCGGCTGAGTTGAGGGAATTGTATGAAACCTCCTCAATATTTGTCCTGCCATCCGAAATGGAGAATTTCAGCATAGCTTTAGTTGAAGCTATGGCTTCCGGGATGGCGATAATCACTTCAGATGCTGGTGGCTGTCTTGAAGTTGTCGGAGATGCAGCTCTACCGGTCAAACCCCGCGATGTCAGGGATATCAAAGAGAAACTTAAATTGCTGATTGAAGATGAATCCCTTAGAAAAGAGCTGGGCAGAAGGGCCAGGAGAAGAGTGGAAGAAAACTTCACCTGGCAGATCGTAGCTCATGATTACGAAGAATTATACAGGGATGACAACAGTATAGATCTTGTGGGCAAACCGTTTTGCTATGTTCTTCCCTCTTAAAAACTGGCTCGAAAATCCATTCCATTACTAGACTGCCGCGATAACATTCACTTGTTCTTATTCAAGGGATTGGAGTATTGGAAAATGCAAACTTCGCCTGCAGACATACCAGTGGTATCATTTATAATCAATCTGTTATTGGCAGGATTCCTATCGTTCATACTGAGCCGGATATACGTTAGGTACGGTAATCCTCTGTCGAATAGAAGGATGTTTGCCAATAATTTTCTGTTATTAACTATGACCACTATGATGATTATCTCAATCATAAAGTCATCTCTGGCTCTGTCCTTAGGACTTGTGGGTGCTCTATCTATTGTAAGGTTTCGAGCTGCCATAAAAGAACCGGAAGAGCTGTCCTACCTGTTTCTTGCTATCGGAATTGGGCTGGGATTTGGTGCGAACCAGGGTGTAATTACAGCGATAGCGTTTGTTATCGTTGCAGCGATTATCGTAGCTAAGAGAAGTTTTTCACACAAAGAGGAAAATCAGAATTTATATCTGACGGTCTATAGTCATAATCCAAAGAAAGTCGGCATAGAGCACATTGTTGAAACACTCAAAAAGAACAGCTCAGGGGTCAATTTGAAAAGGTTTGACGAGAACAACGAAGCTTCTGAAGCTTCATTCTTGGTGGAATTTCAAGATTTTGAGCAACTAAATAGAGCCAAACATGAATTGCAGAAATTGGATGATTCGTTAAAAATTAGCTTTTTGGATAACAAGGGAGTCTTTTAAGGTGATAATAAAAGAGTCGATTGGCCCTAATATATTCTTGAATCGGCTTCTTGAGATCCTAAGAAACTATAGGATCGGAATCGGTATTTCAGCTTTGGTATTGTATTCTGGTCTGATGTTTATCTTCGGTGCAAAGGCATATAAATCAGGATTTGTCAGCGATGTGAGGGAATTAATCTCATCTAAAAGCTATAGAATAGTTCATAATTATGTAAAGGGATTAACCACAAGGCCCCAACGCATAACGATCGATATCAAATATAAGAACGTTGAAAAATTGAGGCGTAAGAGGGAGGTTGCCCTAAGTAAGGGAACTTTGATCAACAGTTCCGAAGACTATGTTCCTGCCAGTATAAGATATGGGGACGAGACAATTAAAGTAAAATTGCGATTAAAAGGTGATCAATTAGATCATCTACGAGGTGACAAATGGTCATTCAGGATTAGGGTGAAGGATGATAATACACTTATGGGGATGAAGCAGTTGTCTATTCAACATCCCGGAACGAGAAATTACATCTATGAGTGGATATTTCATCAGGTGGCAAGGAGGGAAGGTTTAATATCACTTAGATATAAGTTTGTGAATGTTACAGTAAACGGTAAGGACCTGGGCCTTTATGCACTCGAAGAGCACTTTGAGAAGCGACTAATTGAAAATAACCGACGGAGAGAAGGCCCTATTATCAGATTTGATGAATCACTTTGGTGGGTTGAAAGATTGCATTTTGAAGAGTCTCGGTCTCTGCCTGGATTGGGGAATTACTATTCCCTTCCTATCGATATGTTCCATACTAAAAGAACCTTCAATGATCCAGTGCTATTCAAAAACTATCTGGCCGCTCAAAACTTGCTTGAGCAATTTCGCAGGGACAAACTTCCTGCTAGTCAGGTATTCGAAATAGAGAGATTAGCTAAGAATTTAGCTTTATGTGACTTGTTTGGAGCGATCCATTCAATTCATACAAATCAGTTAAGGTTCTATTACGATCCCATTCTATCATTGCTGGAGCCGATCCCGTTTGATATTAACGGTGGTTACAAGCTCAATAGGCTGGCGTGCATGTATACAAACGAATATGATAGTATATACCAGGGCGGAGGTAGAACTATATTTCTAACAACCTTGTTTAAGGATTGTCTATTTTGGGAAAACTATGTAAGGGAGCTCGAAAAATTCTCGACCCCGTCCTATTTAGATACGCTATTTGAGGAATTAAACGATGGATTGTCGCAAAGCCTCAACGAAATTTACAGCGAGTTCCCACATTATAGTTTCTCGAAGGATGTATTGTATCAGAACCAGGAATATATTAGAACATTTTTGAATCCCGCAAAAGGCCTGCATGCTTATTATCACAAGGGCTATAAGGATCGGATTGAAATCGAGTTGGGAAATATACAGCAAATTCCAGTAGAAGTGTTAAATGCTTCCTATAAAGATTCGATCGTATTTGAAAACGAAAGTAAAATAATCATATTTCCTAAAGCCTATTCAGATCCAATTAATTATCAGAATATAGGCTTTATTCTCCCAGACGGTTTTGCCTGGTCGGATACGATGGTTCAAGATCTAAAAATCAATTACAGGCTTTTAGGTACAAGTCGATTGCGATACGAAACGGTTTTTCCCTGGTCTCATCTGGATGAAAACTTCCTCTCAAACGACTTTATCAGACAGCAGCCCAATTTGAGTGATTTCGATTTTTTGGTAGTAGACGAAAAGGATAAGAGCATCATCTTTAAATCCGGCGAGTGGAACTTGACAAGAAATTTGATTATTCCGGGTGACTATAGGGTGATCGCCGGTGGCGGTTTAAAACTAAATTTGAAAAATTCCTCCAAAATTCTTAGCTATTCACCTGTTAATTTCATTGGTTCCGAAGGGAATCCAATAGTTATTTATTCGTCCGATTCTTCCGGTCAGGGAATTGCTGTTATGAACAGTCAACGCCAATCTCTGCTGAAATATGTAAATTTCGATAATTTGTCCAATCTATCACACAATGGCTGGGAGTTGACCGGGGCAATTACGTTCCACAAATCGCCCGTAAAGATCTCTTGCTGTCAATTTACTCGCATTAGATCAGAAGATGCCCTTAATATCATCAGTTCGGAGTTCGAGATTGATAATACAGTTTTCGATGAAAATCTGTCAGATGCCTTTGATGCAGATTTCGCTAAGGGTAGCGTTATCAATTCTTCTTTCATCAATTGTGGCAACGATGCAATTGATGCTTCAGGAAGCGTTATTAGCGTAAACGGCAATTTCATAAACGGGGCTGGAGATAAAGGCTTAAGTGTTGGTGAAAACAGTGAAATGGTTGCCAATAAGGTCGAGGTTAGGAAAGCTGAAATCGCGGTTGCCAGTAAGGATATGTCTGAAATTAAGATTGAAGGTATCGAAATATATGACAGTAAGATCGGTTTTACCGCTTTTCAAAAGAAACCCGAGTTCGGTCCGGCATCCATTGAGGTTTCGGAGTTAGAAATGGATAAAGTTGATGTCCCTTATTTGATCGAAGCTGGCTCGGATCTTACTGTAAACGGTAAAAGGATAAAGCCAAGCCGGGAAAATGTTAAGGATATTCTTTATGGGGTTGAATATGGTAAAGCTAGTAATTAAGATCTGTATAATTTTCTCATTCTTCCTATACATCCCATCTCCATCAGCAGAAGTTATTGAACCATTGAATAACACTGTTTCATTTGTGGTTCTATCTCATATTTATCCTCTATTATTCAGTGGAAACCAATCCGATATTGATAGACTAATCAACGAAATTAAGGGTTGCTCTCCTGATATATTGATTCTTCCAGGAGATATCATTGAAGGTACTTGGAATTCTCGGGAGTGGAAAGAGCATACCTTCGATAGTGAAGAGAGTCTGCAAGGTTTCCTTAATAATCAGTGGGATGAAGTACTTTCTATTCTTGATAGACTTGATGTTCCTATTTGGATAGCTCCAGGGAATCATGATATTAGTAGCTATACTCCCGGATATATGGATATTGTGAGAGAAGTGTTTGTTAGCAGGGCAGGTGAGCCTTTCCATGCGAAAAGCTTTAAAAATTATGGTTTCTTATTTCTCAACACCAATATCTCGGATTCGACAGGGACGAAATACAGTCTTGATGAGGAACAGGTTCAATGGCTGAAGGATGAATTAAGCTCGTCTTCACACAAAGCCGATTTCCTGTTTCTGCATCACCCTGTTTGGTATGGTGGCCTTCGGGTACACCCAGGTAACACAAATATGGAACCATTTGACTGGATGCAGGAAGTCCACCCTATACTTTCGGAAAAAGTTAAATTTGTTTTTGCCGGAGACGGTGGCACCCGGTTTAATTTCTTATTCTATGAAATACGAGACGATATACATTACTACGTTAATGGGTCAGGTAGATACGGGGTATCATTCCTTCATATCCTGGCTGGAGAGGCAGGTATCAAAGTAAACCCCCATTTTCTTAATATTATATCTATAGATCTCAGAAAACTTGACAAAAACATTCATAAAGACAATGCTTTCTACAGGAAGTATCCGAGAAAAGCTTTGTTTGTCTTGCGAAGTAAATCCTTCTGGGCGGGTATGTTTACCTCGTTGTTACTCTCATGTGTTGCGATATTTATATTTAGAAGGAATGCCACATGGTTTCGGAGCCATTAGAAGTAAGCAATTATCGCTACGAAAGAAAGTTCGTTGTTTCTGAACTGACAAAGCATGAGGTTGAGTCCATCGTAAAACTGCATCCAGTAATGTTTTCGGAAATTTACCATCAACGGTTTGTCAACAATATTTACTTTGACGGGGTTAATTTGAAAAGCTATTTCGACAATGTTGACGGTAACCATAGTAGAATCAAAATGCGTATTCGCTGGTATGGTGAGTTGTTCGGAGATATAGAAAAACCGGCCTTGGAATTAAAGATCAAGAACGGGTTATTGGGCAGGAAGGAGTCATTTTCGCTGTATCCTTTTGAGCTTAACGGCAATTTTAATATTCAAACGATTTCAGGTGTTATTGAGAAATCGGATATTCCTGAGATAATAAAAATCAAGTTGAGATCTTCATATCCAACACTTCTTAACCGCTACAGCCGAAGATATTTCCAATCCGCAGATGGGAATTACCGTATTACAATTGATACTGATCAGACCTTCTATCGGATCAGTTATCACAATAATTCGTTCTTAAGCAAATTGACCGACGATGCCAGCGTAATTCTCGAATTGAAGTATGATGAAGATATGGATAATAATTCAGATCATATAACTGCTTATTTCCCTTTCCGTTTAAGTAGAAGTTCAAAATACGCCAGCGGTTTTGCGAAGTTGTA
The DNA here is from genome assembly GCA_964611725.1 of uncultured bacterium. GTDB lineage: Bacteria > Latescibacterota > CAZTBA01 > CAZTBA01 > CAZTBA01 > CAZTBA01. The sequence goes on along the minus strand of CAZTBA010000024.1, from coordinate 2,494 downwards.
TAACTGGTGACCATGATTACGGGACAGAACTTACTTTTTGCGGTAAAGAGTATACCAGAAAGATAAAATAACATATGGTTTTTGCTGCTAAGCTTCATCAGCGGTTAATTGCAGAAGAAAAGCTCCAGATATTCGGGTTATTTCTGATTGTACTGATTATCAGGGTTGTTGCTTTCATATTCTCTAAGAATTATACCTGGGATTCCGTCGAAAGGGTTATTCTCGCTCAAAGGTGGCTCGAAAATCCATTTCTTATAACTGATGCCAAGCTACCTCAACAACATACCATCATGCCCATTTACCTCGTTGGAATTGGTATGGGTATTTGGAATAACCCTTTGATAACACCCAGGTTTGTCAATCTCATCATAGGTAGCTTAACTATCTTCCCCTTCTTCCTTTTGGTGAAGTTACTATTTGACAAGCGTACAGCAATTTACTCAGCTCTATTCTTTTCTTTCTTTACCTTGCACGTTCGTTCCAGTGTTATCGCCTCAAGTGAAGCTCCTTTCATTTTCTTTTTGCTCTTCAGTCTATTCTTCTTATTCAAATTCAAAAGCTCTGGCAAAATAGCAGGCTTAATTTGTTCCGCTCTTTTTCTTAACCTGGCATGTATGACCAGATATAATGGCTGGATGTATATACCCTTGTTGTGCCTTCTCCTCCCAAAAGACCTTGAAGATTTAAAGAATACCTTTCTCCTCAAGGGCAAAACGAAATACCACATACTGATATTTGCTGGAATATCCTTAGTTTTTCCCGTCTCTTGGATGATCGGAAATTACATGGCCTTCGGCGATCCACTTTACCCTATCCATATCAGCACGGATTACACCTTGGAACTGATAGAGCAAAGTTTTTTGAGAGTTGACGGTCTCAAAGAAGCCTTTGGTTTTAGATTTTATTATTTAGCCTTCTGGCCTGCTGTGGTGTTTCTAAGCATGACTCCAGTAATCGCCATCTTTTCATTCTCTGGCGTGATTTACTCGATATACAGAAGAAAGCACCTGAGCCTGATCTTGCTTTCCGGAGCTATCTACCTGTGGTTTACTTATAAGATTATGACGAAGACATTTATCCTAATGCCCAGGTTTACGATGGACCCGAGCATACTGGTTCTGCCATTTGCCGTTATCGGTATGGACAAATTTCTCTCGCACCTTGACAGGGCCTGGCGGAGGCTATTAGCGGGTCTAATAGCTCTTGGCATTATCACGAGCTTATTTTTCATCATATGGGCAAGTAAAAGGGATGCCACTACGCTTGGCTCAAGGCTTTCTGAGATCTCACCCGTATCCAGGCTGGCCACTTTCCAGGAAGATATCATATCATTTCTAAACGATAACACGGGTCCGGAAGATAGGGTCGTTATAGATCATGACAGCAAATATGCTGAAAACGAGATCATGTTCTATTCAGATTTGGATATGAAACAGTTTATCGCAGGGTTTGAGAATTTTCAGAGCAGGGAGAAGTTTTCCGGGATACTCATCAGTGAAAGACCGAAATATGTAATATATAGTACCAATGGGCATCTGCCAGGGATATGGGATACCTCATCGGGAGATGCAGTGGAAGGGAAATATGGTCTGAGTTTCAAACTTGTATATACAGCAGATCCGTATCTTATCTATGAAGTGTATTATGAAGATTTTAATAAACATACTTTAGGAGAAAGATAGAGATGAAGGGTAACAAGGTAGTAGTCATGGGCGCTGGCCTTGCCGGGTTGACCACTGCCTACTATTTAGCTGAGAAAGGTTACGAAGTTACCATTTTGGAGAAGGATCCGCAGGTAGGGGGACAGTCCAAGACCATAACGCATAACGGTTTCAAATTCGATCTGGGGGGGCACAGGTTCCTGTCGTCCTATGAGGAAGTGCTGAATTTGGTTAAGAATTTGTTGGGAGAAGATTTGTTAACCATACCGCGGAAAAGCAGCATTCTATTGGATAACCACCTGTTTCTTTATCCTTTAAAACTTGAGGATGTCCTGAGCAAAATGAGTTTTGCCTTATCCGTGAGGGTAGTAACAGACTATTGCTGGGAAAAGCTGAAAGGTATAGTTGTTGACGGGAAAGAGGATTCTTTCGAGGACTGGACACGAAAGAGATTCGGTAAGACATTGTATAATATCTATTTTGGGATGTATACTGAAAAGGTATGGGGGATATCTCCAAAGGAGATCTCGGCGGATTGGGCCATAAAGAGAATTACAAGTGTCAACCTGACGGAGGTTATAAAAACGCTGCTAGGCCTCAAGAAGCATAAAGGAGTATTTGAATGCAGCGAATTCTATTATCCATTAGATGGTATTGGTGGAATATGTGAGAAACTCAATAAATCTATTATTACAAGGGGAGTCGCTGTCCATTTGGATTCAGAGATATCTGAAGTATGTCTTAACCGAGATGGTGGGATCACAAGCGTCAAGTACGTAAAGTCAGGAAAACACTGCGAAGTCTCTGGGGACTGGTTTGTCTCTACTATACCC
>CAZTBA010000023.1:0-25782 GCA_964611725.1 uncultured bacterium | reverse complement strand
AGAGGTAAGGTATTCTACGAAGGCGTCCACAGCTTCCCTGAAATCCATAGATTTTCCCCCTATTGGTTGGATGAGCTTTAAAACGCTATGTCCCATAACTTGAAATCCTTTATGGTTATTATACAAAAAAATCCTTGATTTGTCAAGGATTTTATCCCATAACAACATTTATGGGATGCTCACAAAACCACTCTATCCCACCTCAAATCAACAGGAAAAACTCCCCCCCCTCTAATAATCCGGAAAATGCCCCAAATCTCGATTCTGACGGCCTTTTCTTGAAAAAACAAAAAGTCCGCGCCTGAAAACTGAAAAAATTGAAAATTTGTCTGTACATCTGGACAGTATCCACATGCTGGGGTCTCCCTTTCGGGGCTTTTGTTTGTATGTTCGACAATGCTCATCCAAAGGGAGAGGAGTTCAAGAAGGACCGGAAACGGAGTTTATTCATTCTCTTTTCATTCTTCTTAGAACTTCCTTTTCCTCCTGCTCCTGGTTTCTCTGGAACCCTATCTGTTTGCTATCCAAACCTCTATCTATATAGTCAACAGCATGTTTCAGGATTACGACTGCCGCCTTATCGCCTTCGGGTTGTACCACGTACTCGTATTTTACGAAGTACAGAAGTTTCCCTTTTAGGACTTCCCCGCTTCTCAGGTGAAATGCAAGTCGGATCTCCCCGTTCATCCAGTTCGATAGGAGCGCTTTTAGTTTCTCCTCAGCCGTTTGAGCTGGACTCTGCTTCTCGGCCTTTTCGTTGTTATTGGATTTGTTCAAGATTCCTCCCTTCCGAGTTATACAGATACGGCTTGAAATCTCTATGCAATCTGGGCATTTCCGTTTTTCAAGATGTATGATCTTGGTATTACAGGAGCTTAACCTCCTACACCCTCATCATCAACGTGGGTGGTAGTGTGACCCCTGCTTCGTTCTTCCTTTCGCTGCTTTCTCCAAATCTAATCCTCTGATGGAACTGGGTGCCCTCTCTCATTTCATCTTTTATTCCTCTTAACTTCCCGAAGTTGCCCGACCTGAGGCTTGGGCTATTCCAGCACAAAATGAGTTACCGTCTTTTCCACCCCATCTATCTTGCGTACCTCCTCAGCTACAAGTCTGATGAGGTCCTCAATCTTCTCAGCCTCAACCACAGCTATTGTGTCCTGCTTCCCAGTTGTGATATCTGCTGATTTCACAACCGAAATCGCCTTCAGGTTATCCCTTATGGCCTTTTCCTCACTAATTCTGGTGTTTATCTTCAGATAAGCCTTGGCCTTTTCCGCTACCTCCTTTCGGGGAAAGGATGCGCTAGACTGGGGAAAGACGACAAAAAGGGGGGAATATAGCAACACGACCTCTATACAATGCCTCGATAGCGAGGTATATATCGAGGAACGACCTTAAAAGGTAGACTTGATACACTTTTTTAGATCATCTATCAATCTACCTGGGCAAGGCGGAGAAACAAAGCGCCAATCGCCCTTACCTCTTTCAGGGTTTCGTGGAACTCACCCCCATCGTCAGCCTCGAAACATTCAAGTTTCATCTCTAACTTGCCCCTCTCAGGGGAACTGCTATCTTTCGTTAAGCTCTCTGCGGAATCCCTTGCTACTATAGATAGGCCCAGGGCAGCCTTGCCTTGCCTACTCCCAGATGAGATAGCTACTTTCTATCTCGAAACGGTGGCGACACTTCTCAAACACCCCCAAGAGAGAAGCGGTATTTGTGTATTACAAAGGCATATCTTTCTCTTTTGCGTTTGTTCCATCTTCCTTTGAGATACTTTCCCACCACAGCTACCGATACAGCGATCCTTCCGTGCTTAGGACTACACACTGTGTAGTGATGGATCCCACTTTGGTCTTCCGGATCAGACCTTTGATCCTTCCCTCTCCCACAACCTTTCTATGGCTTTCTCTCTTGTCCGATCACAGATGACTTTCTGGCTTCTCACTTTCTGAATCCTTTTCATCGGATACCACACGCAGCTTCCGGAATCGCCTGGCCCGCTGTTGTCGGGCAAGCGCCTGCATGTCGACAACGGGATCTGTCTCGTCCACGATTTCAATCCCTAGCAGGGTTTCGACAATATCTTCCATGGTCGCGATCCCGGCCACCACACCATATTCATCTACCACCAGGGCAATAGACTCCCGCTCCTTCAGAAACTGTTCGAACAGGTGGATAAGTGGAATCATTTCCGGCACCACCAGAATCTCTCGCTCGAGGGAACACAGTTTTTTGCTAAGATTTCCGTCTGCCATTTCCAGCAGAATATCGTTCTGTAGGACATATGAGCGGATATCTTCCCGGTTCCTGTAATGAATAGGAATTCGGGAAAACTTAATCTCTGGATATTCTTTGAATACTTCTCCTACCTTGATGTCAGCAGGAAGAGTGAACATTACAAGGCGTGGGGTTATGACGTCTCTCGCCTTCAATTTCGTAAGGCGCAATAGGTTTTTCAGGATATGTGATTCCTGCTCGTGAAACACCCCCTCATTGAAGCCGATATCGGCAATTGCCTGGACTTCCTCCCGGCTGAGGGTTGTAATATTTTCTCCACTAGACAACAGCTGGGTAAGTTTCTGGGACAGAAAAACCAAAGGGTAAAGTAACCAGATCAAGATTTGCAGAAAGCGGGCTGTAGCAGGGGCCAGTTCTCGCCAGTAAAGCGCACCAAGAGTTTTCGGGATAATTTCTGACAAAACTAGAATGAGCAGGGTCAGGACTGCGGAGGTAACCGCAACATATGCACTGCCGAATACTATCAGCGCTTGGGCGCCAACACCTGCTGCACCGATTGTGTGGGCCATGGTATTCAAGCTAAGGATGGCAGCCAATGGGCGGTCGATATTTGCCTTTAGCTTATACAGAATATTACTAGTTTTGGATGATTGTTTTTGAAAGGCAGCTACGAAACTAGGGGTAACCGACAGAATAACTGATTCCATGATGGAACAGAGAAAAGAGACCCCCAGTGCCAAGAGCAGATAAAGCATGAGCAAAAACATGGTATTCCGAAAATTAAGGATTCTTTTGGGATCTCCTTTTCAATCTCTGTCGACTGTCCAAAACAGTATAGGAAATCCCGATTCTGTAAACAACGCTAATCTATCTTACACACTCTCCTATTTGGAAGTGTCATTTACATCATCTCCCACCTTCAATTCAATTTCTTCAAGCCTGATTTTGGCTTTTATTTTCACTTCCCCATCTGGGCTTCCCCGAGCCAAGCTCCTAAAAATTCTTGTGGCCTCTTCTATCTTCCCCTCTTCTAAGAGTATCTCACCTATTTCATATTTAGCCCTGGAAAACCAGTTACTATCATTGTAGTTTTTGATAACTTCTTCAAAATAGATCATACCAGCTCTTTTCTCACCCAGTTTTCTGTAAAGTTTTGCAGTTTCGAAGGCTTTCTTAGCCAATTTATTACGACAATCTAATATCCGCGCCTTCGCCTCGTCTACTAATTCACTCTCGGGATAATCCTCAATGAACCTTTTGAGCTCCTCTATAGCTCTATAGGTGTCCGTTTGATCACATTGAGGGGGTAGGGATCTTTCAAAAAAGCAAATTCCAATTGTAAACTGTGCATCGTCGGCATATTCGCTTAGAGGAAAATCATTGACTATCCTTTGATATTCGAATATAGCATCAGTATAATCACAATTTCCATAATATGACTCTGCAAGGCCATATTGCGCATCATCTATCAACTTAGATCCAGGATAGGTATAAATTATGAATTGAAATTCCCTTATAGACCCAATGTAGTCCTCCTTCCCTAACATCTCTACAGCCCTTCTGTAGTGTTCTTCAACGCTCAAACCAAGCTTTACGTTTCTCGTAGAACAGCTTGACAAAGCCAAAACTACAGCCAAAACGACCAAACTACAGGTTAAAAACCCTGCTTCCATATTTTCCCTCAATTAGTCTCGCTTTAAAAGTTCAACTGAGTCTTTGTAGTGATTTGCCTCCACGTCTAATATAAAATCAGTCGCTACGGCAAATGGTTAGGGTGAAGAACAAGTTGTAATCTACCCATGGGTTTCCCGTCCACAATCTTATTCATCCCCACCTACCCATATCCCTTTTAAATACGAAAACTTCTCTATATTCAAATGCCCCCCTCGACCTCCCGAATATTCTACAAAACACCACCTAAACTTCTGTCTCATTATACTTTGGGTTCCTGCCATTATGAGTTCTACGATATTGCTCAAGCCCTTCTTTCTTCCACTGCTTTGCAGATTCCTTAGTCACCTTTAAACCTATGATATCCATTTTAGTGTATTGCCAGCCCTTAGCTTTATGCTTAGCCTTCTTCTTTGGAAGATGACGAGTTATCCCTATATACACAATTTCGGAACCGTCTCTCAACTCATACCGATAGTAACCCTCCTTTGTCACAATCAAATCTTTTCATCCCCCTCTCATCTACTTAACATATGCTAAAACCTCTCTCTTGCTACCTTGAAAGAATTTCCATGAAGGTTAAGAAAATAATCGGGCAACGTTGCAGGTTCGAAGAGATGTTGAACTTGTTTCAGCATCTCCTAATAAATCGTTGCCTAATCTATCTCTGAATGCCCATCTAAATTCTCTTAAGAGTTCGTATTCTATCACGGTCATAAGAGTGATTTGCCTCCACATCTGATATGAAATCAGTCGTTACTGTAAATGGTTAGGGTTAAATATCGCCGAGGAAACTGAAGCGATGGTTAGGCCCTTATGTAATCATCTAAGTTATGTCGCGACCATCCCCCACGTCCTGGCCTACTAGGAGCACCACTGAATCCGGGACGACGGGGTCTGCCTGCGAATCCTGGCCTGCCAGGGGTGCGCGACAAACGGGGACGACCAGGCAGTCCTGTGGCATTTCTTAGAAAACCGATTGCGTCGTTGTTTGAGTCGTATAGAACGCCGTTTTCAAACCATCCAACATGCTCACCGTTCAAGGAGTACAAGTTGTGTTCGGATATCCAAACGGCGACTTCCCCGGAATCAGTCCGGATGCAGTCCCCATCAAGTATCGCCGATGCATTTCCATTTCGATCGTAAATCCGTTCGATCATGCTTATCCTCCTAGCCGAATATTAAATTACAGGGTTCAGAATATCTCTGGGACTTCAGTGGAATCTCGAACAACCCGAGCTACCTGTTATCCTTCTTCGGGATCGGATCGTAGAGCTTGCATCTAATAATCTTAACAGTTGCTGGTTGCTTGCAGCTCTTTCGACATTTCTTACATTGTCTGTTTATCTCAACCTTAATTCTTCGGCACATCCCGCAGCCACCTTTCTATAGGCTCCCGTTTTCTACGGTATTGCGCTAAGCCCCAACTGATCTGTTCCTATCCATACGAATTTTGGTTGTGTCTCATGGCCTCGAGTCTAATGTTTCAGCAACAAGATATTTTGTCCTCATGCAGCTTGCTGGCAGCTCAACGGTTCGCATCTTTTAGATTCGCCCTTTTCAAGTTGGCTTTGGACAAATCCACACTCTTCAGGTCAGCTCCAGTAAGATCTGCGCCTTCCAGATCAGCCCCAGATAGATTTGCATCCCTCATATTTGCACTTCTTAGATCGGCTCTGAAAAGTTTCGCTTTTTTCAAATCGGCTCTGGTCAGGTTTGCATCCCTTAGATCTGCACCTCGCGACAAGAGAGTCAGAGAAGAAAAATTCGCAAAACTCAAATTGGCTTCGGATAGATCTGCTCCTCTTATGTTGGCTCCAGTGAGATCTGCATAACTAAGAATGGCTTTGGAAAGGTCTGTATTCCTGAGATCAGCCAGGGACAATCTCGCTTTGCTCAGATTAGCCTCGGAAAGGTTCACGCCTCTCAAATCGGACTTGCAAAGCCTCGCAGAATTCAGCTTAGATCTGGATAAGTCTGCACCACTTAGATCTGCATTTCCCAGATTGGACTCGGATAGATCCTCTTCTGCCAGCTGGGCTCCCCTGAGATCCCGAGACACTGCCTCTATGCCCTCAGGAAGGGGAGCTAAAGCCTCCATAAGAACCTTATATGTATCTGTTTTGTGCCACTCCCAGTTAGCCTTAATAACAGAAACAAGCTCTCTTAACCCCTTCTCGTGCCCTTGCCACCGAGCCCTTAGTTTCCGTAAATCTTTTTCGGTATAATCGGTCATCATATATCCCTCCCCGTCCGGAGACTCGATAAATGATCATTTCGGATCGGCCAGATGTGACTTGTTTTTAGCTAAATCTGAAAATGCCACAGGAGAAATTTGGTAGACCTTTTACCTCAGTTCCAAAGCCCTCCCTACAGTCGATACGGATTACTGCCTTTGGGATACCATGATCGGATATCTGGGATTCGGCCGACCAATGCCTATCTTCTTGAGAGAAAACTATTATTATTCAGGAGAACTATTGGCCATAGCTATACTTTGTTTCAATCGTGCCATCTCTTCTATGAATTACCACCACTGCTCGGTCAAGTTCTTTACTATTAGCTAACCCCATGGCTCTTGCTATAGCATTGTTCTTTGACAGATACGACTCGGTTGAGTCGGTGTCTGCGTCTTCGGCTTTTACCTTCCAACCGCTACCATCAGCCGGCATCACATGGTAGATTTTCATTTTCGACATGCTTTCCACCTCCATATTTCAGAATATTCTTAGGAATAAGCGAACAACATTCTATTCAACCTTAGGTCGGAAAATCCTAACTGAGCTTTATCTTTAAGCTAAAAGGGCATTGAAAGCTCAGGTCGAAGCCAACAACTCCGTTCTATGGAACTTTCCTCGGCTTTTTCATTTTACCACCATAAAGGCAAGGGAGCTGTTGGGTATAGCATAGATATCATATCCTTCTCTTGAGAATTCAAGTAACCATCTGGTAACGCCGTTTACCCTAAAACGACCGAAGTCATGCCATGCAATAACACTTCCCAGATGGCAACATCTCAAAGCATTAAGGGTGTCAGAGCGAACATATTCGTAGGAATGTGCGCCATCAATGAAGAAGAAATCAATCTTGCCATAGAAGGGCGAAAAGTCAAAGCTTGCACTGTCTCCAAAAAGACATGTTATCTTAGAGGCGACGTCAGCGCCTTCAAAACAGTATTGTTGGGATTTTGAATGTAACTTTGCATAAGTATTATCTAACAAACTGGTTTTCAATACTGGGTTGACATCTCCTTCCTTTGGCAAGTCTAGTGTGTATATCTTTGCATCACCAGGAGTATTCAGTGCAAAATGAAGAGCTGTGTAGCCTTTCATTGTTCCAATTTCAAAAATGACCCTTGGTCTAATTGATCGGCAAATCAAGCACAGCTTCAATGCATCATCAGTTTGTGTGGAAAAATGGACGAACCATCCCCCCCGGAATTAAGATCGGCTAATTTAACCTCTCCGATATCGTTACATTGAAGAATTTCACATACGTCTTTCTGGGGAATATCACTTCCCCTGTATAATTTTTTGGAGTAGTAAAACAAACATTTAAGAGCATAAATTAACATATGTATAGGGTTTCGGATGAAGGTAAGGAATACCAAATGTCCGGCGTTTTTTAAAACAATTCCTACAGTGTGAATTCGTTTGCTGATTTTCATTGGAGTCCCCCTTGCATATAGCTCTTATAAATCACCCTATAAGTCGTTTTCCAGATTTCTCTACGAAAAGAACGGTCAATAGTGGAACACAGCAGCTAAGCATGTATCATCAGGCATTTTTTCCGGCTCTACCGCATAGACTGTTCCTCCGTTAAAGAGAGTCTGAGTTGCGGCAAAATCTAATAGATCTTCGTCGCCAGGCTCTTTCTTCTGATGCGAGCAAAACTTGTTGGAAGCTGGAGTAAAGGTGCCCCACCAATGGCGGTTAAGAGCAACAAACAATATCGTGATCCGCCCGCGATAAGCAGCAGGAATTATTTCGTTTATATCGTTTGAAGCTCGCTCAGTACCTGCAAATTGCTTGTATTGATCAATCGCTTTTTCTCTTGCCTCCAGAAAGTAAGGTTCCACTATAGTCCAAGCCTGATCGTGCAATTCTTCTAAACTCTGTCCTTCAGGATTTCCATCAATCCCCTTATCCGTGAGATTGTGATAACTATTCGCCTTTTTGTAAATCCCACGTAGATATTCAACACCTGCCAGGACCAGAGGTGCTCGTTCGCCCCCAATCAACTTTCTCAAACTTTTATCAATCTGGTGAAAGTACTGCAGGATATTATTCTTTTTTATGACGGTCTCATCAATGCCATCCCCGTGTCCATGAAAGATGGCTTCCCGCTCACCTAATCTAACTGGTGTGCGTGGAGTGTGGGACTGAGCATGTTTTTCATGAACTTGATATTTTAGGAAACCCGCAAGATTCCCAGGCACGTTTTTCAGCCCTACTTGTATGAACTTCTGGCGTGTGCATTGGAGTAGCCTCACATCGTTTTGACTGAGAGCCAGGACATAGAACCTTCCATCTTCAGTTAACAAAGGAAGAAGAGGTTTGATATGGAACCGGTCAGTGACGACTACTAATTCCTCAAAATCGATCGGAAGACGGTAGTAGCAAAATCTTTCGGGAGAGATAAATACTGCAAGTCCGTCACTCTGAAACCGCCAGAAAAGTGGTTCCTGTACAAGTTTTCGGGCTGGCTCCAGGATTCCCTCGGGTTTAAGATCAAGAAAACCGCTTTTGAGCAGGTATTTCTCAGCCTTCCGAAGCAGATTTTTGAACCTAGCCGGGTTCTGTCGAGGTCCTTCTCTTGACTGGCGCGTGGGCATAAAGATCGAGACACAAGGAGTTCCATGTTCATTCATCAGAGTCCTCAGTCCGTTTATATTTAATACATCCATGAGGTTGATTCCCCCTTTACTGCTCAATAATTCGTTCGCTGAGAATAAACTCGGATTGAACTTGGAAGCGCCACTATCTAAATACCTCTTGGTTTATCTAAGGTCTAAGGCATCTTTGGTACACGCCGTAAAGCCCTGTCACGGAGGTCAATCCCAGTACCTCAGCCGGCCATAGTAGTCGTAGAACTGCTCTTCATACTCTCGATCCACATGAGCTGAAGGATCGAACTCAGGACTGCTTTTGATGCTTTCTTGGGAAAGACCCACACGGACATTTGATTCTTCATAGCTTATCATTTCAATCCACTGTGGTGATACCAAAACCTCTTTGCCTAGCAACCAATTCCGTGTGTCCACTACCATATAACGTATAATCCAAATCTCGTCATCGACGATGAAGTCATCCACATGGCCTACCTCACCGCCAGTTGCTTGAATATGGTAACCAATTACTTCTCTTGTACTTCTAAGATATGGATTCCCACCCTTGGGAGGCGCGTCCTTTTTAGCTTCTTGGTCTACGACCGTCATCGCTAAGACTTGCGCGCCACCGTTCCAGCAAATGAGCCATCCACAGCATTCGTGTAACCCGATCTTTTGCTGACGGGAGATCGGTTCATCCGTATCAGTGTCGGGACTGCTTTCTACTTGTTCTTTACTGAGGTCCACAGGGAAAATACCAGCTTCCCAGTCTGGCTGACCGAGGGCGCTTGGTGATATGAGCACTCGCCGACCCAGAAGCCAGTTGCCGGTGTTGACTACGAGATATCGTATGGTCCAGGACCTATCGTCAAAATAGAATTCATGCACCCTTCCAATATTGCCATCCTCCGCGTGGATCGGATAACCATACAATTTTTTCACACTCCGTAACATCGCTGTATTCCCCTCCTAAGTAGGAGGACAAAAAGAATTTGACATAGGGTTCCAACATCTCCAAATTGCCCCAAAACCCCTCGTGGAAGTAGAGAAAAACCCATTTTCGAGGGTTCTTAGCTGAAACGGGCTTTTGACGCTTTTTGTTAGCAAAGGTATGTCCTGTCTTAAAGGAGCTTTTGGGGGCAAACCATAGGTTGAATGCTCTATCTGTCCAATACATGTCAAAAACATTATGACCACCTACTTAGAGTCTATTATCCACGGGATGCTCAATTACCAGAATCTCTTTTTTATTTTCATTCCGGCTTATACCTTCTTCGCTTGAAAATGATATTAAGCCGATAGAAAGTTTAAACATCACTCCTCTCTATTGAACACAAAGGATCGTATATTCGGCAGCGCATAATCAAAGCAATGTCTCATCCTTGTTGCAGATCCTTCCTCTGGGGCTACGGGCACAGCAAGATGCTGTGATGCGATACACGTATGAGTTCTTCCACCAGGCAACGATGCTTCCGGAACCGGAGCCCTTTATGGAAACCGTTATCGAAGACCAGTAAAGATGGGCTGTCGAACTGACTACCTGGTTCGTTGACTTCACAGTTGAGAACTTCCAATGCTTTCCCTTGCTCGAATCTTGCCGAGATATGATGGTGGTTGAGAAAGACTTGACACTCATCATCACGGGCATAGTCCCGGGATGATCCTTTGCTAGTGTGGACGGTCAAGGACATTCCAAGAACGGAGCAGAGCTCAGTTACCCAGGGTAGTGTATATGCAGATCCAATGCCGTTGCTGTAAAATAACACCATACTATTTCCCAGAAATCCATCTCGACGAAAAATCAACACTGGCCTGCAGGAACGCATGGTAATTCTCCAGAACATAATGCCAAACCACTGTTCGAGGTGTCCAAAATCCTCCTTTACCGGAGAGATCATGACAAGATCGCACGAACGTGCTTCCTCCGCCCAAAGAACCTCCGAACGGCCAACAAATACATCACTGCTCTGTCTGATAGATTCGCGGTCACAAAAGGCCGCGAATTCCTTCAGTTCCTCAAGCCCTCTGTCAACTAGATCCACTTCTCTCAAAGTGCCTCTTATGAGACGCCTCGTTATTTCTCCCGAGTGATGCCCAGGGACAGGGATTCTGAGATCCTTAAAATCCACTATGTAAATCATCCTTAGTGAAGCCTGAAATTTCTTGGCCAGTTCAATTGCGCTACGGTGGGTGTAAGTGCCTCCTCGATACCGGTCAGAGGCCACAAGAATGCTCTGAAACACCTTGTTCAATGATAGCTCCTCATTATCAGAATGTTGGCGATTTCGCTCATAAACTATATGTTTTTGCCCTTCTTGCCTACTCAAGTCAAAGGCATATTATCATAGCCAAACGAGACAACTACCTCGCCACTGACTCAGTACGCGTCGCACTTTGCGATAGCGGAAGATGGAACGAACTACGTTTGCCGATACGACCAGACAGATATCTGGTTGCTGGTCTCCTGGTATAGCAGCAACATCCAGTTGAGAAATACCGTTAGATTTCGGGAATTGCACTGGCCGTTGATTGATTGATGAAAGTAGTTCCGAGGTATCCGACTTATAAGGAAACCATTGATAAACCGATATGCCCAGCCGCCCACCTATACGGCTCAATATCTGGGTTGCCCACCACGACGCACTATCCCTTATCCTGCACACTATGACATTTTTCCAGGTCGGTGGCTTCCTACAGAATAACGTTGGAGCCGGCTTCGACAAGGCCAGCCAGGTGTCGAAATTCGGGAACCAAAGTCTGAACATATTCGGAAGCTCAAGAGGATGGGGCACTACCACAAGGTCGAAAATAGATGATAGAGTAACTGCAATTTTACTGGACAATCCTTCCACATAGCCAAGCTTAGGTTCTTCACCCTCCGGAAATGTTTCATCCAGGGCTTTGGCAACCTTGCCAAAACGCTTCTCTATTATGTCTCGGCTGTGATTTATTGATGTTGCAGAGCCGACCCCCACTGCTGGTAGGGGCACTGTGGGTAAGAATTCCCAGGATGATCTTGCAGCACAACCGGTTACGCTTATTTCCAAAGATGCATAGTTGTGAAGTGCAAATACTACATCGGCGACCCGTGTCGGCCCATCCCATGGTACTGCTACGACGACGGCTTTTATAGGTGATATGTTTGTGTTCATTCTATCCTTTCACCTCCCACTCTATGGATATAAGAATTGTTCAACATGCTTGACTCTAACTTTCTTCATTGATCACTCTTCTTCCCTCGAGTGCTCCTGTCGATACTATCGCCCAGATGCCCCGCAAGATTTTTCGCCATCTGCCCTTCGAAATAAACTGTTCTCGTCGGGAAGGCAATCGAAAGCCCCATCTCGCTAAGCGAATGCATGATAGCCAGGTTAATTCGCTCCTTTGTTTCCAGGTGATCAGCAAAAGCGAGAGCTTTCGTGAAATAGTAGAGCAGGATATTGAGACTGGATTCGCCAAAGTCAGTGAACCGGACGACAATGTATTCCTTATCCACACCATTATCGTTCTCAATGATGTCGCGTATGGCGGCAATGGCCTGCTCCATCTGTTCGGGTGTGGTTTCGTAGGTCACCCCCACAGTTTGGAAAACACGACGTTTGGGCATTTTAGACCAGTTATCGATAGTTGCGCTGGCAACAGTCTTATTAGGAATCGAGACGAGCGTAGCCGGCCAGGTTCTGACGCGGGTAGACCGGAAACCGATATCTTCAACGATACCTTCCTCATTTCCCAATTTGATCCAATCTCCCACCCCGAATGGCCGATCCAAGAGTATGAAGATAGATCCGAAAAAGTTTGCCAAAGTGTCCTGTAATGCCAGGGCCACTGCAAGCCCCCCGATGCCCAGTCCCGCTATAAGGGTCGACACATTGTATCCGAGAAGTTGTATAACCCAAACGGAACATATGAGGCCTATGGTAAGTTTGAGCGCTTTTCGAACCAACGGAATCAGTTGATCATCGAGCTTCGACTCAGTGTGTTCAGCGACCCCTCCCAGATATTGGGAAGCTACGTCCACGATCCGAAATAGGAACCACACAATATCGGCGGCAACTAAAACCTTAAGTAGGCCGAATATGAGATCATGCACATTGGGGTCTGTTGGCAGTGGTAAGACAGCAAAAGCGCCGGAAATTCCACCCAGTAAGATCAGATACCCCACTGGCTTGCTAGCGGCGGTGGCAAGCAGATTGTCAAATGCGAACGGTGTTTTTTCCAGAACCGGAATCAGTTTTCTTTCGAAGATAAAATCTGATACCCTTTTCAGTGAAAGGCCGAATAGGATAAATACGAAAGAAGCTATGAACTTCCATATAGCAATACCAAGGATCCCACGCTGTGCCCAAGTAGGGGAATATTGAGACAGATCAAGGCCCCGTCTGATACCGCTCCCGCTTGAGGTCTCGGCGGCTGCTCGCGATGCCTCTTGAGCCTCTGTTGCACATGTCGGAGTGCCCGATTGGAACACAAATAGAACCGCGAGTATGCCAATAGTGATAAGAATGTGACATTGGGATTTAGATTCCATATGTACTACTCTCCTTGACGGTTCTTGACATATCTCGCCAAATCGGAAATCGTCACGATGCCAAGTTCCCTAGCATGCCCGCGCCTCATAGTTAAGGTATAAGTATTGTTGAAGCCAAAAGGCTTGAGCCATATCAGATTATACTTCTCCCGGAACGCCTGTCGCACGATTTCATACGCCTTGTCCGGGTCGGGAATTACCTCTTCTTTCAGAATGTTCACCAGACCAGTTCCCGTATACTCAGCGTAAAGGTCAAGATCACCTGCCTTAAGGGCATTGAAACAGATCATTGTGCCACCGAGGTTCAGCTTACGGACGACTTTGATTTTCGAGTTGCACTCGATCAAGATGGCCATGATCTCACCGAGGATCTCCTGCTCTGTAAATTGTTTGCCACCAATGGTAATGTCTCCTGCTGAACCGTCGCCTGGTTTTTTGTCTCGTGAAATCAACCCTTGTGATACCAGAAATTCCTGAGCCACATCGTAGGCTTTACGCCCTTTCTCATCCACCTCATAGTTAAGCTCTTGCATGGTCTCATCGGAGATTTTCCCGGCGAGCCGATTCAGGGTTTTCTCAAGCTCAGGATGCCTGTTTAGAGTTTCCGCCCGTATAAGGGGTGCCGCATAATAGGGGGGGAAGAAACCTTTGTCATCTTCCAAAATAGCGAGGTCATACACTGGGATACGCCCATCGGTAGCAAAGCCATCTATTACATCCACGGCGCCATCGGCCACTGCCCTATACATCAAGCCAGGGTCCATCTGCTTCGGTTCAGACGGGAATTTGAAACCGTAGCGCTCGATCAGGCCAAGGTATCCATCGGGACGGGTAAGGAATTCAGCATCGAAAGCCGCACGAAGCCCACCGGGAGGGCCAGAGTGCCGACCTACGATGAGGATAACACCTATAATAACAACAACTATGATCACAATAAGCATGCGAATCTTTGTGGACACTTTATCCTCCCTATGTTTTGGAATTCGACCCGAGCCTCAGGCCTTCCGGCGTAAGCCATTTCTCCAAGCCACCCAGGGTCCAATCAAATATCAGGGCTAAAGCAGCTGCTGGTACGGTACCAGCCAACAGGTAGTCCATCTGAATACTCCTAAGACCTTTAATGATCAAGTCTCCCAAACCGCCAGCTCCAATCAGCCCACACAATGTGGCGATACCGATCGTCCAGACTGCAGAGATCCGTATTCCAGCCATTATAACAGGCAGAGACAGGGGCAGCTCTACTGAAAAGAGAATCTGGCGCGGTGTCATCCCCATCCCCGTGGCAACTTCAATGATCGCAGGATCGACCTGGCGTATACCTGTGTAGGTATTACGCAGGATTGGGAGGAGGGCGTAAAGTACAAGAGCGACTAAAGCGGGCAGGGTACCTATAGTCGGCATAGCGACCAGTGCAAAGATAAGGACGATGAACGCTATGAGAGCCAGGCTTGGGACTGTTTGAATTATCCCTGCTGTACCCATGACTGCAAATGTAAGCTTCGGCCAACGGCTTCGTGCTAGATATATCCCCAGAGGTAAAGCGATGATGATAGCTATAACTATAGCTAAGAACGTAAGGTAAATATGCTCATACGTGCGTCTAAGCATTTCTGGACCGAGCTTTTCGAAGAATGATATCAAAGTATTCATCAATATTCCCCTGTTTCTCCTAAAACCTGTGTGATTATTCCAAGGAGCTGATCCTTTGTAAGATTACCAAGGAAATGCTCGCGCTCGTAAACAGGTAGAGCCACCTGGTTAGTCTTCTTGAACATATCTAGCGCTTCGATGAGCGAGCTTCTGGCACGCAGACGCAGGTCTGGTGGCGTCTCTTCCGAACCGGAAGTCGTCGAAGTCGATATGGGTAGTACCAACTTGATAGTCTTTGTAAGAAGGGAAAGTTGAAATCTATGCTGACCTAAAAATTGATCCACAAAGTCATTAGCAGGGCTTTCGACGAGCTCAACTGGTGTTGCTAATTGTTGCAGGTGTCCCGCGTCTAATAGTGCAATTCGATCGCCCATCTTGACCGCTTCAAAGACATCATGTGTTACGAATACCACTGTCTTCTTGATCTCCGACTCAAGTTCTATGAACTCATTCTGGAGCTGCTCGCGCGTGATGGGATCAAGGGCACCGAAAGGTTCGTCCATAAGGACGATGGGGGGATCGGACGCTAAAGAGCGTGCAACACCAACCCGTTGTTGCTGGCCGCCACTGAGCTGTGCCGGGAAACGACCTCGGAACTCTTCAGGTCCGAGGCCCACCATCGTCAACAGTTTATCTATACGTTCAGCAATACGCTCTCGGGGCCACTTGACAAGCTTCGGCACTACAGCGATATTTTCACCAACGGTCATGTGTGGGAAGAGTCCGATATCCTGGATAGCATATCCGATATTACGGCGCAATTGGATCGGATCCCTTTCCATAATATCGGTCCCATCAATCAGGATGCGTCCAGAAGTTGTCTCGATTAGCCTGTTGATCATCTTCAGCGTCGTAGTCTTTCCACTGCCACTCGTTCCAAGTAGGATAAGCGTTTCTCCTTCGGTTACCTCCAAAGTCAGATCATACACAGCTTCAACGCCGCCAGGATATATTTTTGATACGTGATCGAAAACTATCATAACGCGGTTACCTCCATTTACCCACAGGCAGTCATTGCATCAACTATCCTTGAAGAGCCAATGCTACTTTGTTCTCAACTTTTGCGGATTTCAAAGATTCCCACGAGTCCGTGGCCCCATCCTTTACCTTTCTGAAATTCAAGTTCCAAACTCCTCAAAGCGTACCCTAATTGCGGTTCGATTATGTTGGCTCTTGGGTCACCCATCCTCATCCAAGACACTGTATCAATAATACGGTCGAGTGTCATAATGGCCATCTGAAGGGCTGGAGGAAACGACTTCCAGTGTTTCGTTCTCACTGGATGATGCCGTCCCTCCAGGCGTTTTTGACAATAACTTACAAGATTGTTCCAGCAGAATTGAAGAGTAGCAAACTGCCCATTGAGTTCATTATGTCCTGGTACCGGGACCATATCTACTTTCAAACTCTCGAGATCTGTACGCATATTGCTTTCGTGGAGGCGGTTAACGGCAGACCGCACGGGGCGAATCCAGTCGTTATATTCCCCAGTATCGACATGGCGTCCCACAAATATTGAGCAATCGTAGAGCTCAAGTACCTTCATTTGTATTTTAGTTCTATCAGCCACACGAGTTACCGAAGATAGAATCTCATCGCCAAGCCAAAACCGCATAGGAAAATGCTCAGGTTCCCCATGAGTTTCCTCCCCGAGGGTAAGCCAGCTCATAGAATAGTCTAACATCTTGTCTCCAGGCTCATCCCAGTAGCAGGGCCACTCGATCGAATGTCGTCCCAACCACTCACCAACGACCAGAGCTTGCCTATCCGCATGACCGACTATCTCTGTAAGGAGGCGCTCCATAGCCTGATCGTCGATATGCGAAAAGGAACCGTACGAGCAGAAATACAGATCAAAAGATTCTTCTCCCTTAAGAGGAAAACCTTTTGAGAAGTCACCTTGGCAAAAAGAAACGTTCCCAAAATCTGCATAGTTGGCATTCCCTTGAGCTACCATAGATTCACACAGATCACAGCCTACATATGCGTCAATCATTTCGTAAGGGAGGACTCTGGCCTTGTTAAGGCGTAGTTCCGCCTCCTTGCGTATACACGACGTAAGCAGATTTAGACCCTCGCCAGTGCCTGATCCCAGATCAGCGATTCGCACCCTGCCACCCTCTCTCTTCTTCCTATCTACCAGTGCGCGAAGGTACGGTCTAATCATAACGCAACGGATCTGGTTTTCCCAATATATCCTCACATTGTCATACTTACCTGAAAGCCCACCCTGGTAGAGGTCATAGTGCCCATCCGATACAGCATCGGAGTACATCTTATCAGATTGATCTAGTTCTGCCATACTTAACTACCTCTCTATTGTCTCATATAGTGCTGGGCCGACGACATATCCCGCTTTAAAAGCAGCCCTGAGTTTTTTCGGTGATCATCGCTTGGTCACAACTGGACAATTTAATCTCTGGGAACTCTTCGATTATATGCTGACGAATTTTGTCCGGCAAACAACTTTCATTATTGTGAGAACGTATTTCCTGAATAAATTCTTTTGCCCGATTGATGGCGTCGGTGCCGAGCTCCATATTTTCGCGCTTATCTCTGTTCGCTAACCGGGGAACGAAAAATTCTTCACGCATATGCCGCACCGTATGCTCCTCTGCCAGGAAGTCTTTACCAGGTCCCTTTTCGATAATCAAATCGGTGGCAAGTGTGTCATCATTTACTTCAATGCCTCTCAAGACACGCTGACACATACCCAGGATTTCGTTGTCCATTACGAGTTTCTCGTATGAAACGGTAAGATCGAACTCCATCAGTCCCGCGATGTCATGGATGTAGTTGGCTCCAGACATGGCCACCAAGAGACTCGACATTGCGCTCTCATAGGCTGCTTGTATATTGACTTCTTTTGCGTCGGAAGTACCTGCGGTCGAATACAACGGAAGTTTAAAGTGTTGTGCCATCTGGGATACTGCTGCATTTATCATTGCTCGTTCTATCGCTCCTCCGAGATTGCCCATTGTTCTAAGATCGCTAATTGACCCAACGCTCCCGCAGATTCCCGGTGCGCCTTTGTTGACGCATTGAACCAGCGTGATACCACCAAGCGTTTCCGCCACGTGGGTGAGCACACTTCCCGCCAATGTGACAGGCGCCGTGGTTCCACACATCGGCTCTGTTGGAACCACAACGGGCAGACCCTGCTTCGCTAAGTAGCACGTCATCTCACCGTAATCCCTGTCGATCTTAAAGGGGCTGATTATCAGAGTGATAAATGAGACAAAAGGTTTTCTGCGCAGCGCCTCTATACTGCCGGCGATCATTTCGGCCATCCTGACCACCCTTTGGCAGCCAGTCATCGAGTAGATGCCTCCCATCACGTGTTTTGTGGTATTGTCTAAGGCATGGAAAAAGCGGTTGACGTCGATCTGTTCCTTTATCTTGATCTCGTTCGGAAAAACATTGATGGTAAAGACATGGATATTCTCAAGAGAGTCCACCATCCGGGCGTTTAGTATAACATCTTTAGCCGTTGAGGGACGGCGTTCACCGGTGCCGGGGTCAAGCACGTATATCGCTGTTCCACCGGTGCCGTAGTGCACACGGTTTTTTTCCAATACGGCATCATATTTGCCATCTCTAGAGTAAAGTGTGATGGAAGAGGGATTCGAAGCGATTGCATCCTCGACTAGGCTACGAGGCAGACGAACTATTCTGGTCTCAGCATCAACTTCAGCACCCGAAGCCTTGAATACATCGAAAGCTGTATCTGAATAGACTGCCATTCCGGATTTCTCAAGGATCTCGAATGCCGCATCAGCGATATTGTGGATGTCAGTTTTAGTTAGAGGGTTATAAAACGACGCTTGGATACCAGGGTATTCATGTTTCAGTCTACGCATATGTTATCTCCTGAATTTCGGATTTATAGCTTTCGATCAGCTAGCAGAGCCTCGATGCCACCGCTTTCAAAAAGCTTTGAAGCATCATCCGCCGGGCATTTCCGTTCCTGTAAACGTTTTTCGAAGGAGGCCAGGAATCTCTCTTCTGCCAATCCTCGACGGCGAAGCCCGAGCTTGGCCAGGTTCAGCATCTTTTGAGATAGCTCGGTAAGCCTTATCTGGTCAACATTACCTGCCAGGGCCCACCTACATGCAGCCTCCCGGGCTACGCGCAGACTCTCCCAGCTGTAGGAAGACACCTCCTCAATGGCCTCAGGTAGAGCGGATACGAGACCCAAAGTCAGTGCGGCGATGCATAATAGATCATCTGGTGGCTGCTGATCATTAACCCGGTTTTCGACCGTATAGTAGCGCGAGATACGGGCGTTGTACCAATAACAGGTGCTGTGTAAGTCGATGTCAGCTTGTTCGGGAACAATGAAAACCTTCCGACCATCGTGATCAAGGCCGACGGCCTGTTCGCTCTGATAGTATTCCTCAAATGTCTGATATCGCGTTAGCACGATTGGCTTTCCAAAGCGCTTTACATACACAGGCCGAAAACTAGCAACGGTTTGTACATAATCTTCAAGATTTTCAAAGGGGGTTTTCGGTATTCCGACACGATTAGCATCCGGCGTCCACCAGTCCCAGAATTTCTCTGCAACACACTTGTATCGTGGGTCAATACGGCCTCGCCAGATGTTCGAATTCGCTGTGAGTGCAATCTGTGCACCAGCAAAAGCGTTTAGAACATTTACAGCGGAAATAGCCTCTTCCTGTGAAACACTCACATGAACGTGACTGGCTGCGTTGATGGTGAATAGATGAACGTCGTCACCATCCCCCTTGGAAATGTGTCGGTTCGAACTGAAAACCTTGTTCCAAACACTCGTGCGACTTTTCTTCATCAGGAGCTGCTTACTCGGTGGCGTGACCGGCTGGATGCCATAGCCAAGAAAGCACACCTGATGCTCTTCGGAGAACGGTCGGAGTTCTCCTCGGATTTCTTGGATTGACCTTTCCAAATCGATCAAGTTAGCCACATGAGCCAGTGAAAATTCAGTTTTGCAGAACCCCGTCTCACACGAAGCCACCGTGTCGTTCTGTCCACCGGGCTTTCTGGCCCCGACAACCTTACCGCTCATAGCATCCACAGTTGGCTGCCAGCCGCATCCTTGCAGATAGTCCCAAAGTGCACAGACAGTCTCAAAGCTCACTGCACTGCCGTCGAGGTTAACCAGTGGAAATTTCAGTTCTGCCCCAATCCGACACTCAGTGCCACTGCGCCCCGCAACAGCCCGCTGGAAGCCATCAATGAAATGTTCGTAAATCGGATCCATAGACCTCCTAAACTGTTTTTGGTCAGCATGGCAGTCGAGTCCCGATCCAATTACCCATAACATGTCCGTCGCCTCGAATCACAAACTTATAACTCGTTAACTCCTCCAAACCCATCGGTCCACGCGCATGGAGCCTGTCCGTAGAAATGCCGATCTCTGCACCCATACCCAGTGATTCTCCGTCGCAGAACATTGTGGACGCATTGACCAGCACAACCGCCGAATCAACCTGATGAACGAACTTTCGGGCACTGCTCCGGCTATCTGTCACAATGGCATCAGTATGATGCGACCCGTACTTGTTGATGTGGCCTATGGCCTCGTCCACACCTTTCACGACACGTATAGACACTATCATATCCAAATACTCTGTTCGCCAGTCTTCCTCCGTGGCCGGTTCCACATCCGGCACAGCAGTCCGCGTTACGTCACAACCCTTAACTATGACTCCGTATTCCCTGAATACATCGACAATCTTCGGAATTTCGTAGCATATAGTCTCGGACACGAGAAGTGTTTCCATAGCATTGCACACTTCAGGCATCAGACATTTGGAATCGATCGAGATTTTCATCGCCCGGTTGATATCTGCTCCCTGATCGATGTAGACATGGCACATTCCAGCCGAATGTTTGATCACCGGGATACGTGATTCCTCACCAACCGTTTTGATAATGCCCTTACCCCCACGGGGAATCACGAGATCGATGTATCTATCCTCCAGTAAGAGATCTTTGATATCCTCGTGTGAGCCTGAGACGACTTGAATCGTCTCGGGTAGTAACCCTGATTCCGACAGCGATTCCTGCCATAAATCACCCAGTAATTCATTGCACCGCCTTGCTTCGGAGCCACCACGGAGTATAGCCGCATTGCCGGATTTCAGGCATAAAGCACCAGCATTAACAGTGACATGTGGTCGTGCTTCATAGATCACAAGGATTACGCCCAGCGGCACACGGACTCGAGCCACATCCAAGGAGTTGGGCCGATGTTCCATGCGATAGGGTTGCCCCACAGGATCCGGCAGGGCCTCAACCTTGAGCAGACAGCGAATTCGGGAATTGATCTTCTCCTCACCAAAGCAGAGACGTTTTATCAGTTTAGCCGCTATGCCACGGGATCTCGCCTCCGAAAGATCTGCCTTATTCGCTGAGATTATATCGAGTCTTCGAGCATCAAGTCTTTTGGCCATAGAGCTGATCGCAGCATTTTTCTGCTCCGTTGTGGCATTAGCGACAATTTCAGAGCTATATCGAGCTGCTAGCGATATTCCTTTGATGTCCATAGATTGCTCCTGAAGATGAAACGACATGCAGAAAATTACTCATTTCCTAATATCGGATCGCTCCCATCGACAAAACAGCAGAGGGTAAAATTGCTTACTTTGGTTTTATCCATACTCGACTGTGAGCATATGCTGGAGTTTCTCGGCCAGCCGCTCTGGAACATCAACCTCACTGAGGATAAATGTTTGTTGCTGGGTTAGAAGCACTTGATCGATTTCGTCATCCGCCGACCGATCAATCACTATAACCGGAATCTGCTTGTTGACATCTCTCACATTCAGAATGAATTCCAAAACATCAACATCTATGTTATCCCGATCCACTATAATCGCTGCAAGATGCTCGTGGCGAAGCTTTTCAAGTGCCCCCTGTATCTTCTGACGCACGAGAGGGGTAAATCCGATATTAAAAATCACTTCCGTGAGGTCCTTGCTCCTGCCGGTTCCCAGAACCATCACAGCGACCGATTTCATTTCCGCTCTCCTCGCATTAGTAATTTCCAGACAATAGGAATTCGCTTTTCTTTTCCCTGTATCGACTTACATGCAACTCGCATGCCAAAAAACTTCCGAGAATACATATGTTATTCTGGAAAAAACACTTATAAATGTTCCTGATGGATATCATCACCGCCACAATAGTCAGGATTGAAAGCCATGATTGTGAAGATATGGTACACATAATTTACTTGGGGGAATTTATGGTCAGAAATGGTACACAGAAGGGATGGGCATCATCAAGCGGAAACTACTTTAAGGAAGCCCAAATATCTGGAAGACGGCTACATACTAGACAGAGGGAGCTATTCAGTAAGGTGATTTCAAGAAGAAAATGTGTACCATTCGTGCACCTATTTGATATTATGTTTGCGCAGCTTGTTGTAGAGTGCGCGCCGGCTGATGCCAAGCAGCTCAGCTGCCCGCTTGCGGTTGTTCTTAGCTGCAGCAAGTGCGCGAATTACCATCTCTCGTTCAACTTCATCCAGAGGAGTGCCAATTTCAAAAGTCACCTTAGGACGGATAGGACGATCTGGTCGGAACCGGGGAGGAAGATGCTTGGGAAGAATCACTTCACCTGCGCAGATAAGTACAGCTCTCTGAATGACGTTCTTTAACTCTCGCACATTGCCTGGCCAATCGTAAGACTCAAGTAGACTGACACACTCAGGAGCAATTCCTAAGATCTTTTTCTTAAATTTACTGTTAAAACGCTTCAGAAACTCATCCATAAGCAAAGGAATGTCAATCTGACGATCTCTCAGCGGAGGCATAACAATGCGAAACACATCGAGACGATAGTAGAGATCTTCACGAAATGCCCCACTCTGGACAGCATCCGAAAGATCCTCGTTCGACGCTGCTATCAGCCGGACATTGCTCGAGATGTCCCGTCGACCTCCAAGTCGATGAAATCTTTTCTGCTCAATTAGCCGTAATAAGCTGACCTGTACCTTCTCGTCAACAGCACCGATTTCGTCCAGAAATACCGTTCCGTTGTGAGCCTGCTCGAAAATGCCCCCGCGTCGCTTGACTGCTCCAGTGAAAGCCCCCTTCTCATGGCCGAAGAGCTCGCTGGCAACAAGTTCTGCAGGTGTAGCTCCCAGATTGACCGGAATATATGGACCTTCGCTGCGATCGCTCTGGAGATGGATAGCCTGTGCGGCTAAATCTTTTCCTGTTCCAGTCTCCCCTACTAGAAGAACAGGTATATCGGTTGCAGCCGCCTGGCGGATCTGTCGATAGACCTGCTGCATAGGTTGGGATTGACCAATAAGATTTTCGAACTTGACCTTTTGCTTATCAGTTTCCAAAAGCAAGTTGGCGCCATATTGTGGTCTCCTCTCGATGGCTGTTTCGATCAACAGTCGCAGCTCTTCATTACCTATTGGGAGCTTTGAGTACTGATACGTCCCTGCCTTCAGAGCGGTCATTGCGGTTCGGATATCTCGTGGCTCGACCAGGAACAGAACCTGCGTTATGGGGCTTTTGGCTGCTATCACTTCAAGTAGCTCAATACCATTGACCTCCCCAGCCTTGAATGCAGCACTTGTGATAAGCAATACATCGTAAAACTTAGACTCGAACTTCTCCAGTACACGGTCGATATCCGGCTCGCGACTTACGATGGCCTCCTTATCTAAAAACAATCCTCTGAGCCTCAGCGCTAGTTCCGCATTCCTGTCAACTACTATAATCCTGATGCTGTCTGATTTCATAATTCTCCCGATTTCGCCGCTGTCACTATTGACGCTCGTATTATAAAGAACCTATGTTTTTCGAAAGTCCTGTAAGAGACATTCTAATGACCAAGCCCTCAAAGATATCTATGTTTTGAAAACACACCCTAACCAGCTCCCTAAAAAATCTCTAAAACAACATATAGAGTCTCCATTCATCCAGCATAGAAATTCACTGAATCTTAGTCCATACTAGGATTTGGAAACACCTATGGTTTTGGAATTAAGAAATCTTGAAATAATATTTTGTCAAGCACTCTTTCCTTAACATTGGAGGTTGGGGAGCTGGCACCCTTACCAAAGTGGGGTCTGATGTCTCCCAATGGAGCTGAGCCCTCCAAGCAAGCAAAGTGCTGTATGGGGTACAGTTTACCTCCTCAATATCAGCGATTCGACCGTTATCCCTGCTGCCACAAGGATGAGGCATATAAGATAGGGCCACCTTATGTTATAGCTCGCTACCAAGCCCCCCAGAAGGGGTCCCAAAAGTCCACCTGTGGCGATTATTGTCTCGTGGAACCCGGCGGCCAGGCCCCTTTTCTTGTCCCTGTGAAGACTATAGAATATGCTTGAGTAATACGTCATACCATTGGATGCTCCGATGGCAGTCATCCCAAAGGCTAAGATGAGAGGTGAACTGCCAAAATATATGAAGACCATCCCTGCAGCTGCTATGCCTTGGAAGATGAGGAGAGGGTAAAGCCTGTAGTGCCAGCCTTCCCATCTCCTTATAAAATAGAAAGAAAGGATCTGTGCGAGGCCTACTGTAGATATCAGCATTCCGAGAATTCCCGCGCTTATACCTATGGAAGTGGCAAGCTTCGGGAAAATGTTTCTTATATTCCCTATTATAAACCACGATATGAAGTTGGCCATCCAGCCTACCACAAGGTAGCTGTTGTCTTCCCTGGGAATATAGGATTCGTCTGGGTGTTCCAGCTCGGCTTTCGGGTTGTTGGATCTGGGGACGAGGGCGAGAAAAACACCCAGAACTCCGGCAGTAGCGGAGGCGAAATAGAAGGGAGCTTTTACGCCTCTCTCGAAGAGCAATCCGCCTGTAACTGGACCCAGCAGGAGCCCTGTGCTCCAGGCAATGTTATAGATGCCTATAGACTTTAGTATCTCCTCATAGCTTTTTCCTTGAGCCACCCAGTTCTCCATCGGTGGCCAGAAGAAGGCGAAGGCAAGTCCACTCATTGCGAATAGGACATACACATAGGAGAGTTGAGCTACGCGGGTCATCGCCACACATACGATCGAAAGCGCGAAGCAAGAGGATACCGCAAGAAGCTTCGGTCCAAGCCTGTCGACCAAGTGACCGGTAAATACACAGGCGATAGCACGACACGTACCAGAGAGCATTCCAAGGAAGCCAAGCTGCACCACCGACGCGCCGAAGCTGAGTGCCAGAAGCGGCGTTGCGAGCGTCACCACTCCCAGGCACATATCCATAAAAAGCACTGAAAGATAAAGCACCCTTTCACCTTTTATTATTCAATCTCTCCCGCTCAGCTCTTGTCAGAAACGCTCAAATTTGCCCTCTGCTGGACTTTTCCAATGGATGGCTAATATGAAGTATGATAGGCAGGGGTGATGCATCCTAAATCAGAATTAAAAAGCCGCTAACAATTCTTTATATAGAGAACAACAGACAGGCCACAGCTTTAATCTTATATCACCGCCTATATAGAGAAATAGATAGAGTTTTAAAGAGAAGTAGTGAATTACAAAGTTATTATAGATATAATTACCCTTTCTGTCAAGATTCTTGGGGAACTTTCCTCATCCCTTTGAAATGCCAGCTCCTTGTGTTTCTACCTTGCCTACTCAAAACATGTTTTGCCGAGCACAAACTTTATGGTACTATAAAGTCAATGCCATTTTGATTCAACTGAGATAACCAGCTAAGTTCTTCACTTCGCCTTCAGGGCTTATTCCAAGTAAATCATACAGGGTAATATTCCCCTCATATTGAGGTTATTATACGGAACTCTGGTAATTCAGAGGACTTAGCCGATAACTATATTTATGGGATGTTAAGGAATCAATGTTTCTTCCTTCAAATTAACAGGAGAGACTCTCCCCCCTCTC
>CAZTBA010000022.1:0-26020 GCA_964611725.1 uncultured bacterium | reverse complement strand
CCGTTCCGAGCAGGCTGTTGATCAGGGTCGATTTGCCAACACCCGAAGATCCGAGAAGGGCCACCGTTTGTCCTTCACGCAGGTACTCAAGCAATGGATCAAGCCCGTGGCTTTTTATGGCACTGACAGGATGGATCGGAACACCAAAGGCTATGGACTCCACCTCTGCGACGCAGCCTTCAACATCGGGGCACAGATCCGCCTTGTTGAGCACAACAACGGGGTTTGCCCCGCCGTCCCAGGCGAGTGTCAGGTAGCGTTCGATCCGCCGCAGGTTGAAATCCCTGTCCAGACCGCTGACGAGAAATACCGTATCGACATTGGCTGCAACAACCTGCTCTTCCGTATCCCCACCTGCACCCTTTCTTCCACCCGCGACCTTTCGGGAAAACCTGCTTTTTCTGGGAAGGAGCGCGTGAATTGTCGCTTTCCCCTCTTCAGGTCGTGCTTTTATTCCCACCCAGTCGCCCACCGCAGGAAGGTCGCTCTTTGACTGCGCATTATGGCGAACCTTCCCTGATACTTCAGCAGTCAGTTCACCATGCTCGCTGTAGACGATATAGATATTCCTGTGTTCACGGGCCACCCTGGCGGGAGCCAAGCCCTGATTCCTGAATTGCTCGAAATGTCCGTCAAAAAAGGAACCCCAACCTAATTCAATTAGATTCATCCTTAGATATCTCCTTAAATGTTGTGTCGGACGAGATTCATAACACCAGTGTATTCCCGCACATAATTCATGCATGAACCCCGGCACATTTCACCTCATTGATGCAATTAGAACTATAGCAACAAGGTAAATAACCATTGACTGAAGAATGGGCCATTTATCCGATCAGTAGAAATTCGCGGACGCAAAGGAAGGATAGACTGACCGTCCTGTCAGATCTATACCGACGGAGTCGCGGAATCGGAGGCGGACCCTGCGTCTATTATTATGCCATCTTTCATAAGGTCACTCCTCCTTTTTTGTGGTGAATTCAGGTTGGTATGTTTATGCTTTTACGCAAGCATAATTTAGCACAAGCATTGAAGCAAAGTCAAGGATAATTTGAGGAAACGCCATGTTCTCGGTTAAGGTCCCTCGTATCCCCTTTCCTTCAGCATTCCGGCAATAGCAGTTCCAGTTATGTCACGCTGTATAATCTCAATCTTCACTACAACCAGTTTCTCGGCAGATTCCCCGTAAGGACCTTCCGCAAGGACATTCCCTCCGGAATCAACCACCAGAGAGCAGCCTATACATTTGCGCCCCTTCCATACCCCGGCATTTATCCAGCCCACATTGCTGACGCCTACCACGGTCATATCATAGAGTTTCGCGAGGGTCGTGTACGACTCCTTCCACATGCCGCCGTAAGGCTCCCTGTCATTGTCGTGATCGGCATCCACTGCCCATGCTGAAGGCGAAAGCAGGATCTGTGCGCCCATGCGCGCCAAAGAATGTCCCAGAGCCAGGGAGCTGGGGAAATTATCGGCACAGATGTTTACGCCTATCACACCGATAGGTGTTTTGACAACGGACAGGGAATCTCCTGTTGAATATATATCCTGGGCGATAGTCAGCACGTTTATCTTTCGGTGCTTCAACAGGATCTCACCATCCGGAGAGATGAGTACAGCGGCATTATAGATATTATCTGAGGCTTTCTCTGTTAGCCCTGCAACTACATAGATATTGGATTCCTTAGCTGTTTGACAAAGTTTATCGCTATAGTCGCCCGGAATAGGTTGCGCCAATTCCCATGCTCCCGGATACGTCCACCCCATATCGAGGCACTCCGGAAGGACAGCTATTTTACAGTCACGCTTAGCAGCTTCCCCTATCATCTGTGCGGCTCGCCCCAGATTCCGGGTTACCTCCCCCCCTTCGACGAGCATCTGTCCCATCCCCAGACTGAATTTGATATTTCCCATTATATCCCCACTGTGTTCTCAGCCTTAATAAAGAATTGAGTGATTTTCCGTAACACAGCAGGGGCAGGGCGCGCCCTGCCCCCACCCAATATTCATTTTCTTCTATCCGGATGAAGTTTACTTGTTCAATGCCTGACCTACCAGTTCGATCGCCTGGATGTGGCGATCACGACACTCCTCCAATGTCGGCTTCCAGGCGGTCTGCAGGAAACCCTTCAGACGTTCCGGCGCTATACGCCTTTTACAATAGGTCACAGTTCCCTGAAAATTCTCAGGGACCGACCAGTTGCTTCCGGTCGGAATCTGGTCGTAGCCGTGTGCTTCGAGATCAAGGTAGGCATTAACGTATTTGATTTTCTTGTTAAATTTCGGGCTATAGTACCAGTTGCTCTGAAGCACCGACTTGGGCATCCTCTTGAAGAATTCCTCAGGATGATCCCAGAGATAGTCCGACCAGACCCACGGACGGACGTTACCTTTCTCGACTTCTTCGATAAAAAAGTAGAGATCGTGCCACCAGAGATCGTATTGGCGGATTACCACATACTCATGGTACCGCTGGTGACCCGCTGTCTCTTCATCCATTCCCAGGTGGAAAAACCGCGGCTTGTCAAATATATCAATGACCTCGGCTATCAGATCCCGGCATACACCATAGTAAGTGTCGGTAGACACACACCTGGAGTACGTGCCAAGCCAGGTATCGTGGCAGGTCGAAAAGTTAAGCTTCGGGATCGGTTCAAGCCCCATCTTACGGACCTTTGCAAGCTCCCGCTTCAGGCGGTTCACCGTCCAGGCCTCACGCACTGCAATCTCGGGATGACTCTCATATTTCACACCATCACCGAGATCGATGACAACCATATTCATGCCCACATCAACCATCTTTTTCAGGAGATCGTTCCACAGGCTCATGTCGAAGCGGAGATATGGCCTTTCACTGATGTATTCCTCGCGCTCGGGCACATCGCGATCAATCCACATGTTATAGCTCAGATGCAACAGATTGGCCCAGATCATTTTGTCCTCCTTGGCCTTTTCCCCCGCCATCTGTCTCCCTTCGCAGGTTTTGTACTTTCAAAATTTTATCATACTGCCCAATCAGGAGACATACAGCATAACGGGTGCGACAGAAGCAAACCCTTAGATGCTCGGCTCTCTACTCTAAGAATCCAGTTTTTCAATAACTTATGCGAAACCGATGAAGCGCTTCCCCTCCTCACTTCTGACCCTGGTGTCCATATAGTGTCCATCATACCAGTTTGGAGAGCAGTAGCCACGATAGCGTATAGATAACCGGAGCAGTTATCCAGAAGCCTTTTAATTTCCACCTTGTCGAGGTATTTAGCCAGCATTCGTCGAACACTCGAATAAAATGCTCTTCGGGCACTGCTGCGAGTCTGGAAAACTTGTCAAAAAGGGCGCGGCCGACTATGGTACGGCGTTGCCTGAAATACGCGATGGTGTTGGCTAAGTAAAGCACGCCGCGTACTCTTGAATCCCATCTACGAGGGTACTTTTCCAAATTCGAGACCATCTCGAGGCCAATCGCTTGAATTACCGGTTTAAGGAGACAGCCGAACAGTGCCAGCTGATGCTCTTCATTTATGTAGCGAGAGGATGTCGCCGGTCGAAGGATCTACTTCGTACATTTTTTCATGTGGAAAGCGGTTAGTAAGCTGGACAGCAACAATGCCGAAGTTGACCGGTGATCTTTCAATTTGCCTCATGCCATCACGGATGTCTTTTGCGATACGTCTGTCAGTTCCGTAAGCGGTTTTGCACGCGGGACCCCACAGAGCGTCTTTGTATCTGCAGACCATATCGGGTTCCCTGAACCGTACGTCAGTCGCAAACATAGAACATATACAAGCAGAGATAACCTCAAACAGAGTATCTCGTTGGCGGGACTGGTCTCCAGCGGTTAGCTGTAAGGGATCGCCCTTGGCAAGTAAGCCAAGCCTGGGAACTAGCTCTGCCTCAAATGCCGTATCTCTCGCCTGTAATACGGCGCTACTGAGCTACCACACATTGCCGAGATCACCTACTCCCAGATGAACATCGAATCCCGGCGGCACCTCCTGCCTTTGCCAATACTTCACTACCAGACGACTGCGCTCGAGCGCGGACGTAAGTCGAGAGTTAGGGTGAGGGTGTACCTCCTTGGATTTCAGATAGATGAGGTAACCAATCACATCCTCCCAGACTTGGCCAAAGAACTTCTTGGATGCTTCTTCCGCCAGATAATTCATGATTCGTTCCTCACTGTTTCCCCCAACATTAAAGCTCACCTGCACCACCCCCAATATCCATGAGCATAACGCACTCAATCTAGAAGCAAAAAACCCCGCCTAACTTCCTCCGACAGGGTCTCCTAAAATGCGCACAGGCCTCCTTTGCTCAGATAATTAAGAGATCCTCCAAGTGATGGCCCGTATTGGAGAATAGGAGCTTTGAGAACCTTCCCTAAGGTTCAAAGCCAATATAGAAAATATGTGAATCTTGTCAAGTCTTTTTTTAGAAGTATATGGAAGTACACCCAGCCTGGGTTTTGCCTATTGACAGATTCTCTTTCCCTTTTTATCTTCCGAATGGGTTTTGAGAGTAGGGAGGAGGTTAATCACGGCAGAACGGCTAAAATTCACATTTTTAAAACTGAAGAAATCAATTTGAACATCTACGCCACTCGGCAGGAGGCTGTAGAGGCTGTTGCTGACTATATCATCTTCTACAATCAGGTTCGCAGACATTCTTACCTGGGTTACCTAAGCCCGGTGCACTTTGAGACGGCCAATGTAGCTTAACTTACCGTCCACTTTTTTGGGGAAAGATCAGTTCCACACTTGTCCTATCTTTGAGGTAGATGCCTTGCATGTACTTTGAAGGATTCTTTAATCGCCCCAACTTGTGATCGCACGTATACTTAGCCCTATTATCACAAAGTTGTAGATAAAAAACCCTACTACCGGTGTTCCAACCATACACCCTGCTATAGCACTCCGTCCTCGTAAACGTTTTACCTCTTTGCTATAGCAGAGCGTGTAATCTCTTACATAATCACTCGACTTTCCAATAAAACGAGCTGCTCGGGGGGAAGACTCTATCACGTAAGCAGTCCAGACACCCAGGGGTCCGAGAAAACAACCCCCTAATACCCACATTGCTTTACTAATATCAATCCGTGCGTCTATCTTAGCTTGGGAACAGGCGTTCTGTACTTCCTGGGCGACACTTCCCGGGAAATTCATAGAGATAAGCCCAACAGCGATTAGAGTAACAAGAACTATTTTCATAAATATCAATCTCTCTGTCGGTAGAGTTTAAGCCTGTATCTCTCTGGACCTTAGCACTCTCAGCTTACGGCCCACAAACTTCTGGATAGCCTTATACTCTTTTGATTTAAATATGCATTTCTTCCGCCTGAGCACAGTCGTGGGGTTAACCCCATACTGGTAAGCTATGTTTTCCCACGTTGGAAAGAAGTCCTCAGGGTGAAATAACTTCTCGAATATGTCCAAGTCCAAGTCATCCCATTTGGGTTCTGCTTTCAAATCTACACCCCCTTTTTCTGGATCATAGGTATGCAGCGCAGGGTTTCATGACCGACCAAAGTGCTGTGTTGACTTGTAAACGGTTCCCCGTCGTATATCGGCATAGGGCGTCCATTGTCCATAGTCTGCACGAAGTCATTCTCATAGGTTACGATGCAGCTATCGTCCATTTCTGTGTTAAACATAGCACACTGCTGGGCATTGTTGTACAATAGACTTTGTTTTACCACTCTCTCGGTTGTAACGACGAAATAAGGTTTACCTTTGAGGAACTTGTAATCCCAGAATATATCTATAAAACCAGTAAAGTAAGAAACCTTCATGATCGCACATTCATCGGAATTATATGACACCGATATCTTCGCAGTTCCATTGTAGTAAGGGTTGAAGACACCTCCCCAACTGTCTGGATGATACTGATATTCGAATTCCGGATAGAACAGACCGTGGGCGGAAAGCTCAGCTTTCAACTCGACATCACTTCCAATGAGCTTTGCAGATCTTATTTCTGCTGTTCTCTTGGATACTCTAAGCTCGAAAACCCCATCGTTAGCAATCCATCATTCGAATGTTTCCTGCAATATCTCCGCACCACAATCATTATAAGCTGCTGAGAACACAATAGCTAATGCCAGTTTCCGAATGAAAGGGTTCATAAGTTCTCACTTTGGGGGTTTATCGCTATCTTATTGACGCGGTTTATGCACTCGCTAATTAGAAAACTGGTGTTAAATCTCTTCCAAGCCGCCTTTTAGCCTTTCGATACCCTGCTGGATCATTTGGCCCCATTTTTCCATTTGGCCCGTCGTGATTTCGATGCGTATATTCTCCGGCACTTTCGAGTGGGCACGGCCAACAACCCAGCTACGCCCTCCAACTCCACGATGGCACTGAAAACTTTGCCGTCAGCTAATTCAACTATGTCCGCCATTCTTCCTTACCCCCCCGCACCCGGGAGAGGGTTATATTGTGGCTGTAGCCTCTTGAGGTTCCCGGAGACCCTCAAGAGATCAGGGGTCGTTTCAACGCTGTCTGTTGAGACGGCCCCGTAGACCCCGCGCTGCGCCTGTTTCGTTTCCTCTATATGCCGATCAAACACCTCTTCCGGTATCTCAGCTATCCTCTGCCACGTCGAAGATTGATCACAACTTATGCCAAGATCTGGTAGCTTAGAAATTGTCGAAGGACTCGACATTTTCTCTTTCGGCCTACCGGGGCCAAGATACATATCCCTCAACATTTCCCCCTACCCCTGGCCAGCTTGCCCCATCCTTCCGTCTATGCCACCCGCACCTGGTCCGACCCACCTGCCATTGCCTGTCATACCTCAATGCCTTTCTGTTCTTGGGGAAGGGTCCCCCGAAGCGAAGCGCAAAAGCAAAAGTCTTTAGCTTGTCCAGAGCTGGTACCTGCAGGTACGGCCGTGACAGGTTCCACAGAGTAGATCAGCACCCGCATTCGAGAAATCACCCCCTTGGCAGGTGCAAGCTCACATGCGGAGGAGTAGACCAAGTACATCGGCGGAATTGCACCTCGGTAGTTTATGTCCCTCAAAACAGAAGAACCCCATCCAATTTACACATTGACAGGGTTTCCTAAAATGGGTATAGGCCCTCCTCTGCTTAGCTCAAAACCCTTCTAAGCGATGGCCCATAGTCTGAAACCTTTCCTGAAGTCATGGCAATAATATAAACATACGGTGGAATATGTCAAGTTGATTTGTTGGAGAAACTTCGGCAGTGTGGTTCTATGGGGAGAAAGACGTTCAAGTTTGGTGTCCAAATAGTGTCCAGAGCCCACCAAAACAGATCAAAACAAACGAAACTTATTGAAATTGAACTGAAGTCACATCTCATAGTCAAAACAACTACTTACTTCGTTTCTCCCATGTTTCAGCTACTTACGAAACCTGTCCATACAGCATAACGGGTGCGCCTTCCCTTCCAGGTGTTGTATTGTAATAATCATCCTTAACCGGAAGTAGCTATGGATCACACATGGCTATCCTCCTCCTGGAGCGGCTGCCGTGGCATCATGACGGCTGCGGCAGTCCCGCTCGAAAATCATTAAGTCAAGATTCGAGAAGCTCCAAAAGGTCGATCGGTTTCTCGATCACAACCTCTGCACCGTTGGCTATAAGCTCATCGGCCGTACGAAATCCCCACAATGCTCCCACGGGGTACATGCCGGCCGCGCTGGCAGTCTTCATATCGGTATTCGTGTCGCCGAGGTACAGGAACTCTTGCGGTGGGATCTCAAGGCGTTCCGCTATCTCCAATGCGGCTGCAGGATCGGGCTTTTTCGGCACAGAAGGTCGTGCGCCCACTACAAGCTCGAATCTCCATGACGGGAGCAGATTCGCTACAACCAACTTCGTGAAGTCATCCGGTTTGTTGGACAACACGATCATCTTTATACCACGATCGGTCAGCGAATCCAGGAGCTCCGGAACGCCTTCATAAGGGCGTGTCTTCTCTGCCCAGCGTTTGCCGTACTCCTCACGCATGGCAGAGACGCACCGGGCCACTGTGGTCTCGTCGCGGGAGTCCTCCGGAAGCGCGCGGATGACAAGCTTTTCTACACCGTCGCCGACAAAGTATTTGTAGACCTCGGCGTCGTGTCCCGGAAAGCCAAAACGGCTTAGCACACTGTTCATCGAGTTAGCCAGATCCTCGATCGTGTCCAATAATGTCCCGTCAAGATCGAACACCACAGCCACATACTTCATACGAAACCACCTTTCTAACCGAAGGTTAATCTTTCAGATCAAGAGATAATCAGGTTTATCGCACCTACTGCCGTAAGCACCTTTACGATTAACTCGAATGCTTTCTGGGGTATTACCTTTACAAGCGAGTATCCGGCAAATGCACCCACTAATATAGCAGGTAACAGCATAAAATCAAATTTCAAAGAATGGAACGTTATCAGCCCAAGGCTTGCGGAAAAAGGTATCTTAAAGAGATTTATGAGGAAAAAATACCACGCCCTTGTTCCAACGAACCCCTTTTTGTCCAGATTCATCGAAAGGAGATATATGGCCATCAGAGGGCCGGCAGCATTCGCTGTCATCGTGGCAAATCCGGCAAGTATTCCGACAAATCCGGAGAAGAAAATGCTTGATCTTACAAAGCTATCCTCTTTGAGGTTCTTGACGAAGAAATTTATCACGAGCATACTCAATACTATCACCCCTATAACCGGTCTCAATTGATCACTGTTTATTCTGCCCATAAAGAAGAAGCCTATAATAACACCGGCAATTGTGAAAGGGAATACTCGCAAAAGTATGCTCCACCGGGCATGGTGTCGATAGAACGATACGGCAAATATATCCCCGAATATCAATAGAGGCAGGAGGATGCCCGTTGACTCCTTGGCAGGGAACACAGACGCCATCAGGGGGACAACGAGTATAGCGATCCCAACGATGCCCGTTTTGGTAGCTCCGATAATAAGCGCCGAAACTATAACAAAAGTCCATTCTACAGTAGATAGTGAAAACATATTTTATCCTATTCTATATTATCTCATACTACGTGTCATATTTACTAAAACCAGTCGCCATCCCGCCGCTCCTCGATCCACTCGAAGGGCCCTGTCGGATCGCGGGCCAGGAACCGGGGGCGGTCCGGGGCGGGCACCTTGCGCGCACCATCGATGCGGATATGAGCCCAGCTCAGCCGGAGCTGTTCCATGAGCGCCGGCCTCATCTCCGCCGGTAACTCGCCGTATGTTCCCATGTATGTTTCCATGAATTCAATCGCTGCTTCCCCATCGAATTCAAACGAAGCGGATAGCGACCAGATATCGGCACCGTCAACGGGGCTTTCCCTCCGGCTGCAGAAGAGGATAAGGGCGAAAGCCAGGTCATAGATTACCGGCTGTATGGACATCCAGTCATAATCGACGAACACTAACAGGCTGGAGTCATCAAAGATAGCGTTCCCCGGCTGTACGTCTCCGTGGACAAGGGTCATCGGCAGCGAACAGTATATCTCATCATCGAGCCTCGATGCCCCCAGTTGTACCTGGGAAAGGTAGTAAGAGACTATCTCATCGCCTTCTCCGGAAATACCCTTCGAAGCTTCCAGATTTTGGACCAATCGCTCCGGCGCCATCTCGCGACGTCGATGCCCTCCTTTCACATAATCCCCGGGATAAGATTCCCCCGCTCGATGAAAAGCCGCCAGGTTTTCGGCAACCGAGCGCAGGGCCTGTCTGGTCGCCGGAAAGGTATTTCCTGAGATCCACGGGTAGGCTTCATAGACATCCTCACCGTGATGGAGCCACGTGCCACCGTCAGCATGTGACAATGGGGCGCTGACCGGCGCCCCGCGTTCTGAAAGATAGATCAGGGCTTCATGGTCGAAACTCAGCCAGCCTTCATCGCAGTAGTCGCGGTGTCGGCGCCTCAGGAAAATTGCGCGATCCCCTTCGCGGACACAGAAATTCGCGTTCCTGGTGCCGCCGGCGGCTGCAACTGTTGCCTGTGGGGATAGCCCGTAAGATTTGAGCACTTCTTCCGGAATGATCATAGCTTCCTTAATGGTGAGGTGTGGAATCAGGTCTTAATATAGCAACTTATCCAACTAACCGGAAGGATTTTAGGAAGCATAAAAAAGGGCCCGCTGACCCACAGGCGAGACAGCGGGCCTGGACCTAATGCCATGCAATTAACGCAGTAAGACCATCCTCTTCGCAATGGCCCTTGAGCCATCAACGGTCGTCATGCGATAGAAATAGATCCCACTGGCCACCGGAGTCCCCGAATCATTCATCCCATCCCACTTCACGTGGTAGATACCCGGTATATACTCCCGGTTGGTTAATTCACGCACCGTCTGACCGAGGATATTGTAGATGGATATCTTGATATGAGCCGGATTTGGGATGCTGAAGGACATCTGGGTGGTTGCGTTGAAAGGATTAGGATAGTTCTGAGAAAGTGCAAAAGCCGATGGCAGTACTTCGGCAATCTCACCTTCAACGGCAGTCGGGCGAAAGACTATCCCACCTTTATGATAGACTATCAGGCCAAAGTTAGTACCAATCCATATGTTGTCTTGTGTATCAGTTTCAATAGTTATGACCACTCTATTAGGCGGCATCGGTAATTCGGGTGGGCCATACACCTCCCAGCTCTCTCCATCAAACTTAGCCAGGCCCTCACCCCCAGCCCATATGTTCCCCTTTTCGTCAGCGTGAAGACTCCGGACGAATGTCCCCGGAAGTTCCGAGTTGGAGATGTCATACACTGTCCAGTTTTCCCCATCAAACTTGGTCAAACCACCATGGTCATGCCCGATCCATATGTTGTCCTGTGGATCAACCACAACTTGCCAGATCCAGAGATTCCGCAGCGGAGAGTTAAATGGATTATACACCTCCCAGTTCTCACCATCAAACCTGACCAGACCACCGTCCCTTCCCCAGCCGTGGGACGCGATCCACACGTTTCCCTCTCTATCAAAGTCAATAGCCCAGATTTCTCTATGCGGCAGCCCGGAGTTGCCGGCGCTATATACTGTCCAGTTGATTCCATCAAACTTGACCAGGCCCTTACCGGCCCCAGGCCCAAACCATATATTACCTTCCGAATCTATGGCAAGAGGGTAAATAGAACTATAGGGCATCCCGGAGTTCGATGTGTTATAGACTACCCAGTCCACCCCGTCAAACTTAACTAAACCAACCTCAGTACCAATCCATATGTTGTCCTCCTCATCGATAGCAAGGGCATTGGCACCCCAAGACGGCATGCCAGAATTCTGTGGGCTATAGGTCTCCCAGTTCTCACCATCAAACTTGGCCAGGCCGCCATCCCAGGAAGGCTGCGTTGCAATCCATTTGTTACCTTTGGAATCTATGGCGATATCACTGACGAAGTCGTTCGGTAGTCCGGAGTTGCTCGCACTACAGATTAGCCATTCACCTTCGATCCGTATGGCCACGCTATCTCGCGACTGGAAGTCTGCCGAATTGCGGGAGAATTTAAGAACTATCTCATGTCCCTGAGGTGTATCAGGTGCTATCTCAAATTCTGTCAGAGTCCAATCAATTGAGCTGGCATCTGTTACCTCACCTGGAAGTACTTCGCCAAGGGCAAGGGAAATGGGTTGAAAGCTATCTTCCGGATTGCCGATAAAAGGATCATCTGAGGAAACCGTGACACTTGGGGATGCTAATGTCACATCCGTCCAGTTCTTTACCCGAAACCTCAGGCGCATCAGATCCCCGGGAATGGCGCCCCAGTTCTCTACTGACACCCACGGTAGATCTGTCCATCCTGTATATTTCTCAAAAATATAGTCGAACAGCTCAAGTCCCTGGGGAAGATCTACAAACGCTGATATGGACCCTGCCTCTCTGTGGATTTCATTGATAGCTACGTTCGAAGCAGCAAAATACCAATCCGTATCGTGTGGAAAGCCATATCCTTCCCACATACTGGAGGGGTTTGTGTCTTCAGAAAATGATGTGAAGATCTCACCATCAAACGGATCTGTCGCGTCACCCAGATTCCCGCCATGTGAAGTTCGATAACCTTCATCAGATGCCCAGAAATCCAGGTTGTCCTCACCATTTGCAGGATCAGGCTCACTGCCAAGAGGGTAGCCTGCATCACTATATCTGCCATCGGCACATTCCAGATCTACACTCCACGAGGCATGGTCGGCCCCTGTTACATGCCATATCATAAGCCCGTTTCCAGGGATATTCCTGTCATAATAGGAGGCTGATGCATCTCTGTTGGAGATCAGGTAATATTCTATATCAGAAAGCGGGATCTTGTAGACCTTCCCACCTTGAAAAAGAGGTGAAACTGAGATAGTCTGTGATTGAGTCACCACCTCGAGTCTTCCGTTATCAACCCCTATCCAACCAAGCCTCTCAAGGCTGTATGCACAGAATGGATTAGGTCCATCGTTTCCATTCCATCCCCATGTCCCATGCCCCATAAGCCCCCAACTGCCTATACCGGCAAAGTCCTTCTCCGGAGGGTCTTTTTCACCTTTATTGTAGAGATCACCCAATCCCAACAGATGCCCAAACTCATGACACATCGCACCAACTGCTCTTCTATAATCCCTTGTTTCCTGCACACTACCCAGATTTACTCTTATTTTACCACCGGAAATAGCTGCATCGGAGCTTGTGAAACCCCTACGGCCAACCCCGAGTTCAGCTATACCAAGGACATCTCCGCCCATGATGAAACAGGATGGCATCCTCAGAAAATTCACAAACAGGACATCGACAAATCCATCATCATCCCCTGAGTTGGGAGCTCCATCAGGGCCATCATTATCAAAGTCTCTGAAATCGATATCAGAATCGGCTTTCCCGAGAGTTTCTCTTACGACCTGACCATAGGGACGATAGATTGTCTCTTTATTTTTGCATCTATCGATATAGTAACTGGGAGGATGATCCGCGACATAGAGCTTTGGAAGGATCTCACCTTCAACCTTCAACTGCCCACAGGACATTTCATCGTAGAAATGCGAGAAGCTACCTGGAAGGTCTATGTTGAAGATATCTGCGGAATAGGATAGCGGAGAGGTTATATCTGGAAATTCACCGGGAAACTTCACAAAGACGGTAAGCGCTTTGATGTATCCCTTGGATGGGAGCTTATCGACACCAGCCATCTTAGCACGGTTTTGGTTATGCGGAGCCTCATGCCCACAGATGAAGAGATCCCTTCCAGAGGCATTCGAGACCCATATTGATAAGAAGAATACTGACATGAAGACCACATATCTTAATATTCTCTTCCGCATTTCAGATCTCCTGATAGAGGCTCTAACTGAAGTGTAATGCTCCTCCAATTTTATCAGCAAAAGAAGGCAACATTAATTTTTCTGAGACGCCTCATATGAACATTAACAAAGTAATCGGGCCACCCTGTAAATTTAAAGAGATCCTGAAACAAGTAAGCTTTCTCTTTCTGAAACGCAATTTTGTGGAAGGAGACGCCTCACCGAGGCGTCTCTACAAGGATAGATGTAAAAATACTTGCTTCGGCATCTCACGAAGAATCGTTGCACGGTTTAATCCTTAATTTTCATCTGGGGCGTCTCTACAGATAAACACCTGAAAAGGCAGTAGCGACTGAAGGATTGCAGGTGCCATGAACAAAAGCCCAAAAACATTACTGGAACTTGCTTACTTCACAAAAAACAAAAAAACCCCCTCCATTTCCCCGGAAGAGGTATTCATCGGACTGCGACTTTGAACTTGCATCACCACCAGTAAGGTTAGATGAAATGCCAATAACTTACAAGCTTATTCTAAAGAAAATATCTCCTTATGTCAATAGTTTTTTTAGATGACCTCCACGAAGTGTACTATCGCGTACTTCTATATGGACTTTCGCTCACCACCAGCGGCGGCGCTGCCAATGCCATATACACGCCCTGCTCTGCCAGCCACACGCATTACCCAAAACACATCGAATACAGGTCCGCATCCTTCAGCACAAACCGCAGACGAATCGGTCCGTTGGATAGCTCAGCAACTTCGTTTCGGTGATGCCAGCTCACAGCCCGCTCCAGCTCATCGCCAATCACCTCATGGCACGTCTCCAGAGTGTAGTTCTCAATCGGTTGCCCACTGGCAGTCTGAATTTCCACCGACACGCTGCCCGCCGCCGAGGTCGAGACGTTCAGGAACAGCTTCGAGCCTTTGAACCGGAGTGGCTGCGTCACGACTTCCCCACCTTTCATGGAGGCGCCTATGGAGACGAAACCGTCCGCGCGAAGGGTATAGCGCCGAAATACCGTAAAATCGCCCCGCCAGTAGTGTTCGGGCGCCACGAAGGAGATCTCGGGAGGAGCCCCCGGGAGGTCAGATGGCGTCTCGATCATGCCCCAGCATTGATAGTTATCGCCGTAAGCCCAATTGCCTTCGAGCTGCGGGCCCGGACGCATGAACGCCTCCGGCCACCGGCAGAAGGTGCGTCCGTCCCGGCTGCTCATGAACTGCCCGTCGGTAAGCGCAGTCCCGTAGCGCGGCTGACGAGAAGCGCGCAGGCGGCGATGTGCCAGCTCTGGCAGTGCTTCTATGGTCGGTGACCAGGCACGCTCAACATAGCGGGTCGGGAATCCCACGAAAATATGAGGTGCCCGGTAATAGGGCAATATCTGGTTCGTGTAGAGCTGTTCGTCCGGTGCGCCGGGATATTCCAGCCATTCCGGATCGGTCCAGTGAATGAAGTCCTGCGAGGTACAGGTCCGAATACACCGCATACCGTCGCGAAAATCGCGCACGTAGGCGCGGTACTCCCCGCGGACAGAGTCCCAAAAGCCCAGGTTCTGAGAATCGAACGCACAACCCCGTAGAACGGGCTCCTCATGCAGCAGGGACCAGTGAATACCGTCAGGAGAGACCATTGCAAACAGTCCCCTGCTCGTATTGCTCCGATGTGCCCCAAGTGCTTTGTAGCGTGCATCCGCCGTCACACCGGGCCGTGGATCCCGGAAGGGCGCGAAACCGTGGACACCTTTCTGATCCGGGCCTTCTCCCTGCCAGACAATGTTGTTCTGCTTCGAATCATCATGCTCGTAGAGTCCGAGCTGTGGTTTATTCCAATGAAGTCCGTCAGCACTCTCAGCATAAGCAATCACAAACCCGGCCGAAAACTCACCGCCTTCCGGATTGAAGCGACCGGTATGATAGTACATACGGCATCTGTCTTCATCCTGGAAGACGGTCACATATCCGCACATATTGCCTTCCCACGGCTGATCGGTCACCAATGCCTCTTCCCGGGGCACCGGATGATGAAGGCGCAGTGCGGCGTCACCGTGCAGCGTATCGATCAGCGCCGTGTCCACAAAAAGCTCGCGCCGGTTACCGATGAAAATGGCATTATCAGGACTCAATGGAGACCTCCCTCCTCACACGCCGAACGATCAATGGACTTAAGCAATTTTTACGAAGTTCCTTTTGCTTGTTCCTGTAACCTCGCCCCCGTCCCCTCTCCGTGATGAAGGCTAAGAAATCATTTCGGTTACGAGCTGTCTGCGCGGGAATGATGAACATTAAGAAATAAACCTAGGCAATCCCTCAACCTTCCCCCGCATGCAGAGGGAGGCTAAGTAAGAGTCAAGAAAAGAACTGAATCGCCTTTCATAGTCAGGGCAGGGCATGCCCTGCCCCTACAGAAGTTTCGCAGGGCACTGCAATAATCAAACTAAAGTGCTACCCAACTATTTTCTTAACCTTCATTATCCCCACGCTACACCGTTAATTACACCACCCGAATTTGTTGCCCAAGATATCTTCTTAAACCTCATGACGGAGAGGGGGCTTAGCCCTCGCCTGAAAAAGAGCCAAGGATTGGGCAAAAAAGAAAAGATATTTATCTGTAGAGACGCCTCGGTGAGGCGTCCCCAAATAGGAAAAGAGAAAATGTCTCCTGAAGGATGCTTATATCCGAAAAAACGGGCCCTTTCGGTCGAAGTCTCAGATCTACTTGTCCGGCAATACAAGCGTGCCATCAAGCCACTCAGCGCCGATTGAGGTCACCGCGTAAGGTGGACCCTCGAATTCCACCTTGACGACCGGTGC
The DNA here is from genome assembly GCA_964611725.1 of uncultured bacterium. Lineage (GTDB taxonomy): Bacteria > Latescibacterota > CAZTBA01 > CAZTBA01 > CAZTBA01 > CAZTBA01. The sequence goes on along the minus strand of CAZTBA010000022.1, from coordinate 9,974 downwards.
GATCGGATCAGGCGGATCGGCGGGAAGCCCCGTTATGAGCGTCCTGCCGTTGCTGATCTCCTCGACTGCGAGTTCATCGCCGGTGGTGAGCAGTGTGGCAGAGCGCAGTTTGGGACCAAGCTTGGACACGACGAGGCCATCGCCGGGATAGTAGAAGAGGGTGAGGTATGCGGTCCGCCCCCTGCAGGTCCACATGCCGTAGTGAAACATCGGACCCTGAACGTGATCGCGTGAAAGATCGTAGATACCTTCCGGTCTGGTCCCGTAGACTGCTTCACCGTGCTTTGCCATCCATTCCCCGATTTGCCTGAGAACGCTTCCCTCCCGGTCGTCGATCGAGCCATCAGGCTTCGGCCCAACGTTGAAGAGAAGATTCCCGCCGAGGCGTACCGCGTCGATAAGGTTGAACAGAACCTCGCCTGCGGTCTTGTTCGCCATACTGTGGCGGAGGTACCCCCACCCGGGGGCATAGTTGAGGGTCATGCATGTCTCCCACGGGCGGTCGCTGCCCTCAGCCGACACCCTCTGCTCCGGCGTACCGAAGTCCGCAGGGACACCGGAACGGTTATTTATCAGGATACCCGGCTGGAGTTCTCGCGCCATCGCATTCAGTTCCTCGGAACGCCAGAACTCCGCTGGCGTCGCGTTGATGGGTCTTCCTCCCCACATTCCGTGCCCGGCACTCCCGGGCAGGCCCGCACCGTCATACCAGAGAAGATCGATCTTCCCGTATCGACTCATGAGTTCCCGGACCTGCGTGTGTGCCTCTTCAGTTATGCGCGGGAGGTCTTCCGGATGGCGATCCGGGCTCCAGTAGGCGTGCCACCTCCAGGTCAGCAGAGAGTAGTAGAATCCCACCTTCAGGCCGACCTGACGGGTGGCCTCCACATACTCCGCGATCAGATCGCGTTTCGGTCCCGTTCGAGCAGCATTGAAGTCATGGGTGACCGTGTCGAACAAGCAGTACCCGTCGTGGTGGCGGGTGGTGAGCACGATGTATTTCATCCCTGCGTCTGCAGCTTGCCGAGCCAGTTTTTGTGCCCAACCGGCCGGGGGCTTGAATTCCGCCGCGAGAGTCTCGTACTCCGCCAATGGCATCAGGTCCCGGCACATGATCTGCTCGCCGCGGCCCAACACCGAGTACATACCCCAGTGTACGAACATCCCGAAACGGGCGTCATGGAACCAGCGGAAGCGGTCATCAGAATCGAGACGTTGAGTCATGGGTTTCCTTTCTGTCGATGCTTGTAAGAATAATCCTTTATCTCAATTTGTCATCAGACGTATAGCTTGAACCAGGCCCTGGCCGGATATGGAAGCGGATGTGAGGTAAGCCAGCCTTATGTTGGACTGACTGTGCAGCAAAGAGATCGACGACATCTTTATCGTTATGTGAATAGCTGATGAAGATTGGCATCTTAAGGTCTTTCCACGCCGGTTAACGCCCGGCCATGACCTGCACGGTTTTCCGCACCAGCCGCATGGCCTTGTTGGCTGCCCGAAAACTGAATCAGTAAATGTCAATTCCCCTCGCTTTCGCGCAATACCCTGTCCCTTAGCCCCGCCACATTCAGCGCTGTGAAAGGCTCACCCTCGAAGATGATTTGCTTATTGGCTGTGCCGTGCTGGCGGAGGTAGTTCGTCACGTTCATCCAGCGGATCTTGCCGTCAAAGGTGCGGATGACCAGCATCACCGGGTAGGCCTGGGACAACCAGTACTCGGCCTGGCGTCTCTTCTTGATGGTGAACACCTCTTTGTCGTCGCGCTGGCGGTGATAGAGGTAGGAATCGCCGGATTTGAGCTGCAGGTAGACTCGCTTGCCGCTGGCCTGGCCTTTGGCGTCCTTGAACTCGACCTCGCCATCAATGCCCCAGTCGGCCCAGGCCACGGGCCGGAAGATCTGCCCCGCTTCGGCAGCGATGGCGATGGCGTGGCCGACCAGGATCAGCTCGCGGCTCTCGTTGTCTAAGTTGACCCTGGCCCGTTCGTCCAGCTCCTGCACCCGGCGCAGGAACTCGTCGGAGGCGAACTTTTCCTCGATCAGGTCGATTAGCTCCAGCCGTTCTTCGCATATGCCACACAGGATGTCCGTTTTGCGCATTGCCAGCCGTTTCTTGATCATCTGGCGCCCCAGAGGTGTGTCGCAGTGCGGGCACACATAGGTCCGCACCCGCGATACGGATTCTCGTGGCTGGCCTTTCGCCAACAGGTGCTCGTGGACGTACTTGATGAAGGTGACCTTGGTGTCGTCCGGCACCCCGGTCCCGAAATAGACGATGATCTCGGCCGCGCCCTCGGCCTTCTTCGTCATCGTCAATCCCACGCGTTTCCCTTCGGGCGTCTTGAAATCAGCGGCATCCTTCCATAACTGGTCCTTCTCGAACACCCCTGAGTAATTCAGGCGGACGACCAGCGTCGTGTAGATGTCATCCAGCGGCCCTGCAAAACCATAGGTCACGAAGACGTTGGGATGCTCGGGCAGGTCGGGCTTGTCGCGGCGAAAGTAGGAGGGGAAGACCAGCATCGTGCCCCTGGGCGTCTGCTCGCGGAGACACAGCGAGTGGCTCAGGAAGGTCTGGACCATGGCCCGCAGAAGGATCTTTTCGTCCTCTTCGTCCAGGCGCTTCATGTCTTTATAATCCAGCCGCCCGTCGAGGACTTGCTGCTCCGGCACGACGCCCATCTCGTCGGCGTGCTCGCGGGTCATGCGCACCACCACCGATGCGTAGCGGTTGATCCACTCCGGCTGGAGCAGCACGAAATCGCCAAAGGGGAGCATCTGCACCACGCCCTGGCCCTGCATCAACCCCACCACGGCACGCAGCTCCGCCTCGCTGATGGTTTCCTCAGACAGCAAGAACTGCAACCGCTGGCGGAGTTCGGGCAGGCGCACCAGCGGCGCATCCTCTTCGGTGAGCTTGAGGATGGCGTCTTTGAGCGTCTTGAACAGCCGCGTCGTCGCTGTCCACGGCAGCCGCTCCCAGGGGATGCGCCGGGCGATGGTTGCCTTGAGCTCCTCACAGCCGTCGCCGGTCTTGGCCCCGGTGTTGAGGAAGCCGACGAAGCCCTGCTCCTGGACGTACTGCTCGAACCGCTTGCGGCTGATGGTGATCCCGCCCCGGTCGCAGCGCCCCGCCACCAACAGCTTGGCCGGTTCGTACTTGGTGGCGGCGCGCAGGGCTTTCTCCCAGTATCCGATGTCCTCAAAGGGATTGTCGTCCTGAGGGTCAAAGACCAGCACGCCCAGCGCCGTCTCATCCATGTAGAGCTGGTGGATGAGCCGGTAGTCGGGCTGCCCGGCGAAATCCCACAACCACACCTCGCGCTCTATGCCGGACGGGGTGTCGGCTGGTAACTCCAGCCTGGAGACGATCATTCCATGCGTGGACTCGGTGGGTTCCCAGCGATCCTCGCACAGGCGCAGGGCCAGGCCCGTCTTGCCCACGCCGGTCTCGCCGACCAGGACGACCTTGGCGTTGATGTAGCGAACGGAATCGGCATCTGTAATAGGTTCTTCAGCTATGGGTGGGAGATCCCACACCCGCACGGTTCCGTCATCGGAACCCGACACGATTCGTCGACCATCCGGGGTGATCGCTAGCGCTGTAACATCCCCCATTTGGCCCTCTACTGCCTTCAAACACATCCCGCTCTCGATGTCCCATACCCGGATCGTACCATCGTACGAGCCCGAGACAATGCGCTGACTATCAGGAGTAACCACAACTGTTTGCACATTGAAGGTGTGACCTTCAAGTGTCGCGACGCATGCCCCTGAGGCTACATCCCACACTCTCACTGTCGCATCCGCAGAGCCCGACACGACCCGTTTGCCATCAGGCGTCGTCGCGACGGTACGAACAGGGGATCTGTGTCCCCTTAGAATCCCCTGACATCTACCCGAGTTCAGGTCCCATAATCGAAGCGTGTTGTCCCAAGCTCCTGAGACTGCGTAGTGTCCATCGGGGGTCAGCGCAACAGCGCGCACCGGTGACTCGTGCCCTTGTAGCGTCATCATACAGATGCGACGACCTAAATCCCACACCCGCACTGTGTGATCCCACGAACCGGAAACAAGTCGACAGCCATCTGGTGTCACTGCAAGATCCCACACAACGTCGCTATGCCCTTCTAGGATACTCTCGCACTCGCCGGTCTCGAGATCCCAAACGCGTATAAGACCATCGACAGAACCCGAAACGATATACTTACCGTCTGGCGTTGCGGCGGCGGTACATATGGCATGACTGTGGCCCTCAAACGTCTGGCAATACACTCCTGAGGCCAAGTCCCACTTGTGCATCATCCTGTCTTCTGATCCAGAAACTGCGTATTGACCATCTGGTGTTACAGCGATAGCCCATACCGTACCTGTATGCTGCCTGAACATAAGGGTGGCCTTGCCTAAACCATATCGACTGACCTCAAGCTGAGGTCTCGCTCTCTCTTGCAGCTGACACACCGCTAGCAATGCTTGATATTGTTCGTCAGACCTTGTTTGCCAGTCTACATGCGTGAATAATCTTATGGCATCAGGAACTTCGGCCTCGTCAAGCCGCAGGGGTATAAAGCGGCGCTGCGTGTTGGTGGGGTCACGGAAGAGAATTGTGTGGCGCTCGAGTATAGCCCATTCTGCTGAATCGAAAGCATTGGCTGACATTAGTAGGATCAGAGCTCGTGAGCGCGCTAATCCCTGCTCGATCCTGAGGCCGACCACATCCCCTGGTCTGATCTCCCATTCGTCAAACCACACTCGCAGTCCATCGCGCCTAAGTCGTTCGGCCAAGTTGCGCGCAACTGGTTCATCCCGCCGTGAATAACATAGAAAAACATCGTAACTAAAATCTGTCGTCATAATAGTCACCGTCTCAGATCAGCTATTAGCTTCCATGATAAACCGCTCGATATGTTCAAGTCTCTTACGAAGTCCAAGTTGATCCAAATCCTCAGTGCTCAGCTCCTTTGTAATCTCACGCATCCAACGGACCTTGTTACTATCATAGTCAATCTTCCCTTGATCACTATCAGTCACATATGGCACAACCTGATCCCGAAGCACCTCGCCAAGTCGCTCAAACTGACCAAGCCTGACAGTAACCTCGTCGTTGTTCAGCAATCTGCGATAGCATCGTGTAAGCACATCATCGCTAAAGTAGTTCTCGATCTCGCGCCCCTCCGTTATCCAATAGATAGCTCCGGCATCCTTGCATTCCTCCCGGAGTCGTTCCTTGGTTCTGTTAATAGAATCAGTCTCACTCTTACGGTCACTGTCACATATCATGACCGTATTCCGTGAAAGCTTGAGTACGTTGATCAGATCGTCTGTCTTGTCCTCGAATGTCAAATGAGATCGGGTGCTGCCGCCATAGTAGAGGATTTGATAGTGAAGACCTTCCTGAAGATCCTCATTCATCAATTCCAGACAGCGTTTCAGGAATATCCGATCACTGGGACCTTCGACCCAGATTACAACGTTTGCTTGCAGGATATCGCTCGCGCGTGCTCCTAGTTCATCGAGGACAGCATATATTGCATCTGTGGTACTGACCTTATGGACCCTGGAGCAATGTCCATCATAGCTAAGGCAATACGCACGACGTATATGTCCCTCGTCAAGCATCACTGACGAGTGAGTGGTCATGACAAGTTGGTTCGATGACTCCTCAGAGAGGACACGTAGCATTCGCCGCTGAAGATGCGGATGCATTTGGGTTTCCGGTTCTTCGATCAAGATCACAGACCCATCGTGTCTGGCCAGGTGTATGCAGAGCATCAGAAGATGGAGCATACTATCTCCGCGATTTGATGCATGTATTGTGCGCCCTCCTACAGTGAAGTAGAAGTCTTTCTTATCTCTACAAACCTCCAACCGGAAATCAGGGATGCCAGCGATACTGCACAAGAGACTGCAGAACTTGGCATAGATATCGCCATAGTGCTGAATCATAGTTTCAGGCGACTTGATAGACTCTATCAGTTCATAGTAACTGGCAGCCGTTGCGACTCGATCACCTAGGTGCCGGAATCCTGGGATTCCCACAAGGCGTGAAGTTATTTCACGAATTGCCGCAATACCAAGGTCCCGCCTAGTTTCTTTCTCGTCGATGCCCGATCTTTGGCAAAGATCAGAGAACCACTGATCCCTCTCGAGTTGCACTATACAAATCGGTCCACAGAGTAATGGATTCCGCTGTAGCGTCTCAAATCCTACTACTATTTCGCCTTTCAGGTTTGTCTCCTGACCACTAAGTGCCGAACTCAATACATCGTCAGAGGGTAGACGCCCAACTGCACCGTGCCAATCCTTGTCTGCGAACCGGAACGTTGCGCGCAGAAGCGGATCCCGCCGAATTGTAGGATCACCAGCGTTGTAAAGGTCACGTTCGCCTGGGGTGAAGTGCGTTTCCGGTTCACTGAAAGATTCATGGTAATCCCGTATCCATAGAATGGCGCGAAGCAGGTTAGACTTGCCAGATCCTGAAGGGCCAATGAGAACGTTTAGGTAGTCGTCGAAGTCCTCGACCACCACTGGATGGTCTCCTCGAAAACTCCAAAGGTCGCGTATTTCGACTCGCTGCAATCTCATGCCTATACCTGCTCAGGAGTACAAGAGCCCGCCAGAAAACCCTGCTGATGGGCAACCATGTGATTCATCGCCGTCATTCAATGTGGAAGACAAGTGCCATAGCGACTGCCTGTCACGTGCTAGTCCATCCAACAAGGAGTAGGTAAACTACTTCAGCGTCTCTGGCATCTCAGCGTCGTTCAGCCGTAGGGGGGGGGAAGCGGCGCTGGGCGTTGGTGGGATCGCGGAAGAGCAGGGTGTGGTGTTCCAGCGTCCCCCACTCCGAGTCGAAGTAGGCGGAGGACATACACATTACCAGAGTCCGGGACTGTTCCAACCCGCACTGGATCTTGAGGCCAATCATATCCCCCGGCTTTATCGCCCATTCATACAGCCACACCCGCAGCCCATCCTGCTTCAGCCGCTTCGCCAGGGCGTGCACGACCTTCTTGTCCCTGGAGCTGTAGCTCAGAAAAACATCGTACGCGAACACCCTACTCATAGCCTCCCCAATTCGACCTTAGATGCCGAAGATGTCAAACGCTTGCACCTGTGATTGTCTGATCATATCAGCTTCGAGATTTGCAGCTAACGTTTTGGCTAAGTTGCCGCAGGTTTGCGGGGCACTGAACTTTAATGATCCACAAAACTTGATATGGTGCACCAAAACTAAAATTGAAGCCCAGCCCCTGCGGTCAACTTGAGCCAATTGTCATATCGTTATTTATTTGACCTTACTTCTCCAATATCTCAAGGATTGATTCAAATCTCGTTCTAGCACGTTGCAATATCTCTTCGAAACCCCAAATATGCATTCCAGCATTATCTAAGTCACCTTTTGAAGCTAAAACATCAGTATCAAACTCTCTTCCAATTACATATGTTTGAAGTGATAAATTGGGGCGATGCTTTTGGATTAATCCTTTGTATTTCAATGCTTGCGTTACATGATCCATTATAATTTTTTCCTTTGGACGCTTAAATTCTAATATAATTGCTTGTGAACCTTCATCTCTTGAGCGACATACAATATCAGGTCTTAAATCCTTTTTATCTTCATAAAGCTTGAAAATGTGATCTTCCAATAATTTCTTGAGTGGTTTATCAGAACCCCACAATTCTAAACCTTCCTTCACTAACCAGAGGTTATTCTCGATAAGGCGATGAACTTCTATTTCTAACGTTTTGTTGGAGATAACAAGCTCTTCCAATCTTTCAATGATTTCAATTTGATCTTTAATAATCTCTGTTACGCTATTTATCTGTTTTAATCCCCATTCTTGAATTAAATTAGATAACTTTTCAATTTCATCCGCATCAGAGGCAACAATAGCATTCATTAATTCACGCAAGACATTTGATTCATAGTACCTTATAATCCAATTTATTAATTCTTCTGCTTCTTTATCTTCGACATTTTTTAATTTAGAAACAACTGATGTCAACACTTTTTTTGCAGTACTTCTAACATGTGGAGGAAGGCTTTCTAATCTTTTCTGTATATTCGGTTTTGTGAATATAGCAGTGCCTCTTTCTTCTTCTGCTTTTTTCTCAATTCCTTTTACAATATCAAGAAGAAAATTGTGCATATATAAATTTAATTCATAGACTATTTCTGAATCCTCCAAAAATGAGTCTCTGCTTGTGTTAATTAATGGATCCAAAAAATCCGCTTCAATCTCCCCAACAATTCTTTCTGCTGCAAATGAAAAATGACTTCTCTTCTCGAGTCCGAAAAGCCTTGGCTCTGTGACTATTCGTTTTCGTACTCTTATAGCAATTCCAGGGTGTTTTTGCCTTTTATGTGCAATTTTATAATAACCATTAATTTCACCAATGCCTTTAAAATCTCGAGAAATTTCATACCTTGTCCCAGGTATGTCTTCCGCTGTACATTCAATATCATTGACATAAATTTTAAAATCAGAAACTGATGGTAATACCTTGAATAAATGTTCTCTTAATTCATTTTCATCCGGGATTTTTAATTCAGGAGCTAATTGACGAAGAATAACTTTTGTCCCATGTGATTTTTTTGTGTTCTCTGATAATATTTCAATAGGTAATTCACCTATATTAGAGAAATCATCGAATATTTTTCTGTCTAAAATTATTGTTGATTGTGTATTTTCTTGCCATGTAATTATTTTAATGCTTCTTGCTATTCCAAAACCAGCCAGTTTTCCGATTCCCTTACTTCCAATAACATACCTTCCCTTATCTGTTTGTTCACCATCTGATCTTCTGTTATATCCAATGTATAAATATTTATCTTTTAAATCTTCCTTCGAGATACCAACTCCGTTGTCTTCCAAGTATATTAATGAAGATTCACTTATAGTATCAGGAAGACTAATTCTTATTTCCGTGGCATCTGCATCATAGCTATTGCTGCATAATTCTGCAAGGCACTTCTTTAAGCTATTGTATGCTGATATCCCTAAATGATCCAAAATTCTCGGGGAAATTTTAATATTAGCGATATCTTTTTTCATTGAATTTCCTAATCGTTGCTAATTAATTTCTACGGTATAACAAGTTATTCTATAATTTTCAATATATTATACCAAATTATGATCATCTACATTGACTCGCAAGGTGTTTTTCACCAGTGAAACTATATGCTAACTGTATAATATTACAAACGGGTTAATATAAAGAAAATGGATAGATTCAGATGCTTAATGTGCCAGTGCAAATGAAAAACGATTATGGCAAATTACTAAACCATCAACCTTCGCCTCTTAACCCCCAAAACAAAAAAACCCCACCTAGCTTCCGCTGACAGGGTCTCCCAGAAAGCACACAGGTCTCCTTTGCTCAGATGATTAAGAAATCTTCCCTAAGTCAATAAAACCAATATATGAAACAGAAGAATCTTGTCAAGTCCTTTTTTGGAAGTATATGGAAGGATATCGGGTTTTGCTTATTGACAGCTCTTCATTTTCTTTTTATCTTCCGAATAGGTTTTGAGAGCAGAGAGGAGGGTGATGACCCCAGAAAAGCTACGTAAGTCCGTAAGATATCTGAACACATTCTTTCTTGAACGGATCCATCAGAGACTTGTGAACTTTCAGCAACTTTAGGGCAAATCACCGTTGCCTGAAGTAAGCCATTTATTCGATCATTCTGTGGACCTATATAGATGCTTGGTCGTTCAGTGGTTATTTGCCGTGTTTGTTTTGGTTTCTACAGACAGGTTCATGGTTGGAGGCAGCTCAACGGTGCGCGGGATCGAACCGAGGTCGCTATACGGTTTGATATTTTAGAGAATCTAAGTGATTTTTAAAATGCTCTTTGGTATTTTCTATTGTTTAGAGAATCGCCCAAACTCTTGAAGCAATGAGAAATCATAAGACTTTATGTTAAAAAGAGATTAAAACAGGCAGACTCCCTTCTTATATTAAG
>CAZTBA010000021.1:0-26281 GCA_964611725.1 uncultured bacterium | reverse complement strand
AGATTTTTCATTGCTTCGAGAGTTTGGGCGATTCTCTAAACAATAGAAAATACCAAAGAGCATTTTAAAGATCACTTAAGTAAAAGCTCTATTATCTTACACCTTCTTCAACATCTTAAACCGTTTCCCCATTAACTGTGTCTAAAAAATGAAAGCTTTCGAATCGCGATCACCGACGTAATCTTCGGGTCTATTGAATCGGAGGGAATAGATGCAGGATGATCCTGATGCCCTCCTCATTGACAGGTTCAGAAATGGTGACCAGGAAGCTTTCGATGAACTTGTCAGAAGGTATCAGAAGCAGATATACTATCTTGCATTCAGGATGACCGGCAACCGGGAAGATGCTGAGGATATAGCACAGGATACTTTCATCAGGGTGTATGGAGCTCTTGGAGACTTCCGCGGGGAATCGAGTTTCTATACCTGGATATACCGTATAGCAGTAAACCTTTCGATAAATCACCATTACAAAAGTAAAATAAGGAAGTTTGTCTCTTTTGACGGCCTCATGGAAATACTGAGGTCGCCTTCCCCTGCCCCGGATTCCGGTGTGGAAGGAGAGCAGGTGGATAGCATTGTAAAAAAGGCGCTTGAGAAATTCCCGGCCAAACAGAAAATGATATTCATACTCAGACAATATGAAAACCTTTCTTTCCCTGAGATAGCTGAGCTTACAGATAGGACTACGGGCTCTGTGAAAGCCAACTATTTTCACGCTGTCAGAAAGCTACGGAAGGCACTAAAGGATTTAGACTAATATAAAAGGGGATATGGGATGTATAAAAAGCTGTGTGATAAAGTAAGGGAACTGCTTCCCAGATACAGGGAAGGTGAGCTGAGCAAGGGGGAGTTAAGAGAGGTCAGGTCGCACCTTTCCACATGTGAAGAATGCAGAAGGGAGCTTGAGGCACTGGAGAGACTGTTTGATGTGACCAGTTCTATGGATTTGGATGTGCCGGATGAGTATTTTTGGCTCAGATTCCCGGTCAAGCTGAGGCAGAGGATCAGGGAGAAGGATAAGAGAGCTCGCCGCGCAAAGGTCTTTGTTCCCGCATTTGGGGGTGCAGTCTTAGCGGTGCTGATTTTGTTTCTCCTCTGGGGAAAGGGAAATTTCAAAGACGAAGGCATCAATTTCGAAATAACCTATGGTTCGAGCTATAGTTATTACCTCGATCAGTTTTCGGATAATGAATTGATCGATGTCATAGATATGGTTGCTGAGAATCTGGAGGTAAGCCAGGACACGCTGTGGGAAGATCAATTGGCTGCAGCGGATCAGCAATCTGATCTCTTAGCTTATGAGAACCTGGAGAATCTGAGTAATACCATAGAGGAGTATCTGGCCGAAAGCGTGAGTGCTGAAACGATCATAGACGAGCTCAGTGATGATGAGATAAACGTTTTTCTGAGAAGGCTTGAGGAGATATCCTCAGGTTAAAAACAGGAGGAATCTGATATGAAAAGGACCGGGGCGATTGTCATAACTCTGGCAACGTTTATTTTTGCCTCCACCGCTTTCTCTCAGCATGAAAGCAGTGAAAAATTGAAAGAGCGTGAAAAGGATTTAATGGAGGAAAAAATTAAAGAATCCGAGACAAAAATGAAAGAAAGGGAGAAGGAGCAGATAGAAAAAATTGAAATGCTTAAGATGTGGAAACTCATAGAGACACTCGATATGGGCGAAGAGCAGGCACAGAAGTTTTTTATACTTATAAAAAGGCAAAATGATGGAGAGAGAAAATCTAACAGAGAGAGGCATGAGATAGAAAAGCAGCTCAAGATCTCGCTTGGAAAAGAGCCTGTTCCTGAAGATGAACTCAAGAAGCTAATAAGAAATTTCGTAAATAACCAGGATGAAGCGCGCCTGAACCGGAAAAAATTCTATGAGGAATCGTCGGGAATATTATCCACAGAACAGCAGGCGAAACTCATACTCTTTCAATCACGCTTCAACAGGGAAATGTTTGAAATAATGAAAGAGATCAGGCAAAAGAAACAAATCAGGAAGAGATAGCTTTTCCACCTCATATTTCACAGGATAAGCTTCTCTTCCCTCGCTGCCGTGATATAACTCATACAGAACTCATCTTTGCCGCTAAGCGCCTCAGAAGCATATATGTTCGATATCATCTGGCCGTCAAGAGGATCGACTATAACGGCGTCGAGCCCCGCAGCTATGCACATAGTGAGGAAGTTCTGGTTAATTAGCTTTCTGAGCGGAAGACCATAGGATATGTTACTCAAACCGCATATAGTTTGAACCCTCTCAAAATCCTTTTTGATCCTTCCAATAGTCTCTATCACCATCTTCCCGTTTCCGCCGTCCGTAGATATAGGAGCAACGACCGGATCGACATATATGTTCTCAGGTGGGACCCCCGCTGATGTAAGTACCTCGATCAGGACGGAAGCGTTCTTCAGTCGATCATCCACAGATGTCGGCATTCCGCTCTCTCCCACACAGAGGGCTATAACCAAGGTGTCATATTCAACTACAAGGGGTGTAACCTTTTCCATTCTCTCAGTTTCCGCAGTAATCGAGTTTATCATCGGCCTGCCGTTCCTGTGACCCTTCAGTCCCACCTTCAGTGCTTCAGGATTAGGGCTGTCTATGGACAGTGGGACATCGACAACTTCCTGTACGGTCTCAACCAGCCACTTCATACGCTCGAGTTCGTCACTAACAAAAGTCCCACAATTGACGTCCACCATAGCAGCACCAGCATTAACCTGTTTCAAAGCGTCATTCTTTATAAAATCCGCATCCCAATCTCCGACCGCTTTTCTCATCATCTTGCGGCTCGTGTTTATCCTCTCTCCCACTATGAGCATAGGCTTCCTCCTTTTCAATGCAATCTGGGGCTGAATCAGAAGATTCAGCCCCAGATCTCAAACCAAAGACGTATCTATATTCCCATGACCTCTTTAACCTTATCAACGGCGGATGCCGCGTCGGGAGCGTAGCCGTCAGCCCCTATCTCATCGGAATAGTTCTGGGTAACAGGAGCTCCACCTATTACTACCTTGACCTTGCCCCGTATGCCAGCTTCCTTAAGGGCTTCGATGGTTGTCTTCATCGCGGGCATGGTTGTGGTTAGAAGGGCTGACATCCCGATCACATCAACGCCCTGAGATTTCACCGACTCCGCGAATTTTTCGGGAGCAACATCTATTCCAAGGTCTATCACCTGGAATCCGGCGCCTTCCATCATCATTGCTACGAGGTTTTTGCCTATATCATGCAGGTCTCCCTTGCACGTCCCTATGGCGAAAACTCCGACCGGTTTTGCACCGGTCTCAGCCAGAAGGGGTTTGATTATAGACATGCCAGCCTTCATTGCCCTTGCAGCTATGAGCACTTCCGGAACGTAGATCTCGTTTTTCTTGAACCTGTCACCTATAACACTCATCCCAGCAACCAACCCCTCATTGAGTATATCCGACGGGCTTACCCTCTCATCGACTGCAGCCTTCACAAGCTCGGATACCTTGTTGGCATCACCCTTTATAAGGTTATCAGCAATCGCCTGGAAATCTGCCATACAACTCCTCCTTTAGGTTAAAGCTTTAAGTAGGAAACCGCAACAAGAATAGTTTTGAATATAATAAGTTCTGCCATCAGCATTTGGTATTATATTGCGGTTTTTAGGTAATATATTGCGATATCAAGGGGATCTCCGTGGGAGTATGGTCACATTACTTGTCAAGCTCCACGTTCGCATCAGGCAAAACTTGCCTCTATGAAAAGCATCAAAGAACATGCAGAGATAGAAACACGCTCAATAAACTCCAAAGTCCACACAAAGGAACTTGACAGTCTGCCTGATGTTTTATATTATATGTTGGAGAATTTCTAAATAGAACGCGGAGTAGACAATTTTTGACAAAACTTAGTGTATAGATCAGGGATAGCGGCTTGCCTGCATGGGGAAATCCCTAACGAAAGAAGATTCCATGAATGGAGATGCCCTTATTATTGAAGGAATCAGCAAGAGGTTTGGTGATGTCAGAGCGGTGGAAAACCTGAGCGCACGCTTGCCAGCCGGGAGCATATACGGTTTTCTTGGACCAAATGGTGCAGGAAAAACCACCACCATAAGAATGATAATGAATATCATCCATCAGGATAGTGGGCAGATTCAGATTCTGGGAGAGACCTCGATTGATAGGGTTAAGGATAAGATCGGATATATGCCCGAGGAGCGTGGTCTGTATTCAAAGATGACTGTCCGCAATGTCATTTCCTACCTCGGTGCCATCAAAGGGATGAAGAGGGATGAGCTTTCTACGGCAATACCGGAATGGCTCGATAAGGTGGGCCTCGCGCAGTGGGCCGATAAAAAAGTGGAGAAGCTCTCCAGAGGGATGTCACAGAAGCTGCAGTTTGTTGCCACAGTGATAAATGATCCTGAGCTCTTGATCTTTGACGAGCCATTTTCGGGTCTGGATCCTGTAAACCTCGATCTGCTCAAGGATATCATGCTCAGTATGCGAGATTCGGGCAAGACTGTTATTTTTTCCACCCATATAATGGAACAAGCCGAGAAACTGTGCGATTTTATCCTCCTTATCAACATGGGGAAAAAGGTCTTGGACGGCAGACTTGATGAGATCCAGTCGCAGTATAAATCCAATGTAGTCACAGTGGAACTGGAAGGTGACACAAGCTTTATCGACGAGCTACACATGGTAAAGGAGACGAAAAAAGTGGGTAGGAGTCTTGAAGTGACTCTCAATGAGGGATTCGATCATCAGGAGTTTTTGCAGATCTTAGTGGGAAAAGCTCGCGTGCGTGCGTTCGAAGTGAAGGTCCCCTCTCTACACGAGATTTTTGTTCAACTGGTGGGATAAAATGGTGAATAAGATCCTCAAGGTCGCTCAAAGAGATTATATTGAAACCATCAAGACCAGGACATTCCTGATAAGCATTATGCTCACTCCGGTCCTGGTCGCCGCCATCATCTTTATATCTATTCGCCTGCAGAAAGAAAGTTTTTCAGGTCCGCGTCCTCCCAGAAACTTAGCTGTGATGAACCTTTCGAATGAGATCGCCGCAGATCTCGACAGCCTATTTGCGCAGTATAATGAGTCGCATCCTCAACGTAAGATCATTCTCAAGCATTACAGTGTTGAGGATCAGGATTTCGATGGACAGACAAAACAGTTGAAAGAGGATGTGCGCGAGGGCAAATTCGATGCGTATCTTCTCATTGAAAAAGGAGTTCTGGAAAACAGGGGCAAAGCATCCTTCTATACCAGGAATGTAACCGATTTTGAATTCTCTTCCACTGTTTGGCATCTTGTCAATGACACGGTATTCAACACACGCTATCGCATACATAATCTTTCGCCAAAGTTAATTGCAGAACTCCACCGCCGGGTACCTATGGATGAGGTGGATCTGAGTGCAAAAAGCGAGAAGAGGCGGGATAGATTCGCCATGAGCATGATGCCTTTCTTCTTCCTGATGTTTATGTTCTTTGGAATCTTCACCACGAACCAGGGCTTTCTCATGAGCCTCATTGAGGAGAAATCATCGCGAGTTATCGAGGTGCTCTTATCGGCGGTGACTCCGTTCCAGCTCATGGCAGGCAAGATATTGGGGCAATCCGCAGTGGGGCTTACCCTTATATGTGTTTACGGATTCGCCGCTTACGTGACTGCAACCTACCGTGGAATGAATGATGTCCTGAGTGTTGAAATCGCTATATACTTTATCATTTATTTCGTTTTGGGTTTTGTCCTGATCTCATCGGTGTTTGCAGCTATAGGTTCAGCATGTAACACGGTCAAAGAAGCTCAGAGCCTGATGGGACCGATAATGATATTTGTTATCATCCCTATGGTCGCATGGTTCTACATCACTCAGCATCCGGAAGGGACACTGGCTATCGTGCTATCGTTCATTCCAACGATGACACCGATGGTGATGATCCTTAGAATTGCTGCCCGTCCGGATCTCTCACCCTTTCAGATCTTCGCATCCATTGCCCTTCTGGCAGTTTCGGTACCTGTTGTTATCTGGATCTCAGCAAAGATCTTCCGCACAGGAATCCTGATGTACGGAAAGCCACCGACTATGAGAGAGCTTCTACACTGGTTGCGCTATGATTAGCCATATGGCTTAACCTTCACATCTTGTAGCATTCAAGAATTGCTTATTTCGCTCGCTTTCGTCAGCAAATAGGGACGGTATAGCCGAGGCTCAAAAAAACTAAGACAACCCATAGAGTTTATACATACAATCCTCTGGTGCCACAACAACCGATTTTGCTTTGCTTACAGGGTTCCCAATGAATCCTTTCTCATGGAGACGATTCATCGTGTCTCAAGAGCCTTCCCAAGCTCTCGCTTCATAATGGTCTTCACCGTGCATGACAAGGTAGAGCAGAGCATGAAGGTTTAAGCATTCCATCAACAGGTATTGGCTCGAGTCGTTGCCGGTCAGCCCACCTTTTATTAATGTAAAACAGCCGAACTTCGCTCCCAGACCCATCGGAAGATTTTCCCTATTGCAAATGAACTCACAGTTATCTCTATTTCTCCAAATAGGGCTGAAGCTCAATAAAATTGTATATCAATTCCTGATCGATCGGACCACCAGGTTGACCGGGTCCTGCCCAGTCGGATACCTCCAGCCTGCTCAGGCTTCCCCTAGGCCGGAACACCATGAAATGGTAATTCATCCATAGCTTGTTTTCATCATTGAAAGGCCCCAGATGATGACCATAGCAGTTCGAAAAGATATGCTGGAAAGATCTGATGATTTCGACATCATCTAACTTTATGGAGATAGCGTGTTTCTGTCTGGAGGATTTTCCTCTGGTCAGATCCCCGTAATCGGCAGTTATTATCTTCAGAGAATAAAGTCTCCCCGGCTGAAGATCCTTGATCTCCTGAGAGAAGGTGTTTGGTCTCCTGCCACTCCTCCTGGTCCATAGGAAACTATCTTTATTATACCCCTCATGGATCTTGTCAAAGGATCGCTGATATAGCCTTCCCTCCAGCCAGCTATACCCATCTATATAGCCTGTTTTTATGCTTCCCTCATCTGCCGGACTCAGTGTCCACCCACTCGTTCCATCATCGAAGTCGGGGTTAACTATATGGCTTAGGATATAGGGATCCTCCGAAAGCATATCCGTCTTGCCCTCAATACAGTAATGCCGATAAAGCATCGCCTGCCAGCGGATTATCTCCTCTTCAGCATAGCCCGATGTGTACTCCATCACACCGTATACACCCCGGAAGGCAGGATCGTTGGCGATGAGGTTAAACTGCATATCCATATACACCTTGAAGTCAACTCTTGGGTCGATATTTAGGCTTTCTGGTGGACCGGACAGATATCCCAGACAGATGACCATGTTCTTCTCAGATCCCGGGAAGTGGTTCTTCCAGCTAAGGCACTCATCCCTCAAGTATGTATTAAGGTATTCCCGTGCAGCTTCCTCAGTTGGTTGTTCTTTAACATACATCATCAACGCAAACTTGTAACCACAACTTACCACCGTCTCTATGAACTCCCTGGTGAGATCAGACCTGAACATCTGCGTAGCACAGTAAGGGTAAAACAGTTTCCCTTTGAACTGTCGGTCCTGGGCAATTCTCCTCACGGCTGGATTCCATGCCAAATATCTCTTCTGATACTCCTGATCCTCTATCAAAAATTCATCGGCGATCACACCATCGAGCAAAGGATCCTGAAAACCGATGTTCTTCGTGCAGTAATCGTAGACCTCGTCTGAGGATATATCTTCTCCTCTCGCATTTCTGCTAGGGACCCCGCATTCAATAATCCATTTTTTCCCTTGTTTCTTCCAATCCTCGATGTGTGTCTTGTGCTCTGGAGCTCCATTTCCGACTATAGTATTGATATTGGGAAGTATGTATCCGCTCAGAAAATCCCAGTCATAGAGGCCATACTCGGTCACATGCGGATTATACTGAAACTTGCAATAGGCTATCTCAGGTATCGCTCTCACGACAAGGCTTTTCAGTTTCGATCTCCCCTCCATGGATATGGCCACCGTATGTTCTCCAGCAGGAAGGTAGCGCATCGCCTCCAGAACCTGATTTTCACCGGGGTTGTTATGGATGATTACCGTGTCCCGCGAGGATATCGGATTAAGGGAGATCACTACTCTATCGGATACACTGATATCAGTTATAGAAGAGATGAACACCCAGCCTTCCCTCGGGTTCACAAACTTATGTTCACTGTAGCCAACAGATTGAGCCATAACAATGCTCAGAAGCTCAGCTACAAGGTTGTTGAGGATCTTTGCTTCAAGCATGAAACGGACCTCCTTTCCTCCATAGCTTAAGGTTCTCTGGCTTCTTCAGCCATGGTCACTATATCTCCCCTCTAACCGATTGCAGTGATGCAAAAGAGACACCCTTTCAGGTTTGACATCGAACTCCTTAGAATATCTCAATTTCTTCATCTCACGAGCTTTGGCAGAAGGTTTTACTTCGGATAACTTCACCATTTTCCTCTGCTCCAGGGAGACTACTTTTGAGGTTACACAGACTATGTCTTTCTCTTGTAGAGACTCATCAAAAGCACCCTGAAAGGCTGTAAACAAGTCCTGACTTCTCTCGATAATAAATGCTCTAATAGACTTGATTTCCACGATAGCCACTCCTTCCAGAAATCCGCAAGCTCATTCAATAACCAGCCCTTCCAAAGGAATTCGTTCGGACAATACCTCTTGTGATGTCTATACTACATCACATGGCAAAGCAATTTGAGTTTACCGGAGAACGACAAGCATTATAGAATAGGAAAGAGCGGCCAGGGCAGCTGTGATCGGGAGGGTTATCAGCCAGGATAAAACTATATTGCGGATGACCCTGAAGTCTATAGCAGCTATTCCCCTTGCGAAACCTATACCTACCACTGATCCAACCAAAGTATGGGTCGTAGAGACGGGAAGGCCCATCCGTGAACACAAAAGGATGGTTATAGTCGCCCCATACTCAGCTGAGAAACCCCGGGAAGGAGTCATCTCCGTTATCTTCTTTCCCACGGTCTCTATAACCCTGTATCCCCAGGTGCCGAGTCCCACAATTATCCCAATACCTCCGAGCACGAGGACCTCTATAGGTACCTCAACCTCTATACTTATCGCCCCAGTACTGCACACTGCTATTATGGCCGCGATTGGTCCTATAGCGTTTGCCACATCGTTAGAGCCATGTGCGAAGGCCTCGCTGCAGGCTGTTGTTATCTGGAGATACGTGAAGGTATTCTCGGTCTTCAGGTAACCCCCAGTTATGTTTCTAGCCCGAACTCTAACAATGCTACCAACCGTTAGGGATCCCACAAGCCCCGCCACAATCCACACCAAAAGGGCCTGCCAGAAAGGAAAGTCCAAGTGAAGATTCCTTAGCCCCTTGTAAAGGAAAGAGAGGAAAACAACGATCACGACCAAGAATGTAAGGAATGGCGCCAACTTGTGAGCCATCTTCCCGGGATGCATATCTGTAAGGATCTTCTTTCTTATCAAGATAAATATTAGGTAGCTAATGAGGCCTCCAACAATCGGAGAGACTACCCAACTGATTACGATACTGAGAATTTTGAACCACTTTATCGAACCCAGTCCGGAAGCAGCTATCCCAAAACCCATTATGGCACCAACTATGGAGTGTGTGGTTGAAACAGGCATCCCGAGGAAAGTAGCTATCTGGAGCCATATGCCTGTGGCTAACAGTGCCGAAAACATCCCATAGACAAATTTGTATGGCTCAAACGAGAAGTTCATGGGGTCCACTATCCCCTTTCTTACTGTCTCGGTGACGTGAGCTCCGACTAGAACCGCACCAAGGAATTCGAAGACCGCTGCCAGGAGAACCGCTTGCCTCAAAGTCAGCGACCCTGCACCTACCGAGGTGCCCATGGCGTTGGCCAAGTCGTTCGCTCCTATATTCCAGGCAACATAAAGTCCTATAACCACAGAGACTGCAAGTAGAAGGGATTCAGCAGACATTAATCCTCCGTCTTTATGAACGGATTACATCACCTCCCGTACCTATGTTAGCCTTTCGCTATCATCATCCTTATGCCATCAGCAGTGTTCTCAGCGTGGTTCGCTATCTCACCCAGATTTTTGAAGACATTCATCCACATGAATATAGACACGGGATCAACCTTATCCTCAAGCGAGAGCATCTTCTTGGCCACGGTTTTTTGCGCCTCATCCGCTTCCCACTCTTTGTTGCCAACTTCGTCTATAAACTGTAGAACTTTCTCTGCCTCAGGTCCACTGAAGGTGCTTTCCATAAGATTGCTTATCTCTCCCGTTACCCTGATAAGCGAATCACAGGTACCAAGCACCCTGTCAACAAGGACCATGATATCATCCTTTATCTTTTTGGGAGCAGTGAGCTTTCTCAAGGTAAGGAGGACCGATACATCCTCGGCAGCATCGGCTATAGCATCCTGCTGCCTGAGAAATTTCAACACATCTCCCCTGTCAACAGGAAGAAAAACGCTTCTTGGTAGATGTGAGCGGATCTCATTCTTAATTATGTCAGCTTTATGCTCAAATTCTGAGATCTGTACAGCTATATTTTCAACCTCCTTGTAATTTTCTTTCAGCATAGCCTCAAAAAGCGGTTTTATAAGCACTACACACTCATGAACCCTGATCATATGCTCTCCAAGCCGCCCGAAGGGGGATTTTACCAGTAGCTTCGTCCAGGTGCGCATGATTTACACCTCCTTTTTCCATATCATAGGAATTGCAACCAAGTTTCAGTTAGATAGATTCAAAAATAGAATAGCTGTACCGTGCTAAACAATGATCGCAAAAGCCATAGAGATTTCCCTGACACCAACTATCTTTGTTCTTTCTAACATTACATTTTCCTAAGCAAGGTTTACCATGACAAAATACAGCAATTGCGCAAAATAAGCATGTAAGGCGAAAACCGGCATCTTTTCCCGGAAAAGTCCCAAACGCAATCCCAGATAGGAGAATATAAAACTCAGTGAAAGCCAGGCGAGATAATTCCGCAGAGGGGTCACTCCCCCCACCCACTGCCAATAATCCAATCTCATTGCAGCCGGCTCCATGAAAAAATCAAATACAACCATCAGCAGAGATATGATTAGCGCAGACCAAACATCACTTACCGGAAATCTCTCCATAAGTGACCTTTGAACAACAGCTATTGCGGAAATCAACATCCCGAGCCAGGCGAATCCTATCGCAACAGGCACCTGATCAAGAAATGGTTCCAGATTTCTCCCGTAATAATAATCTCCAAAGATTTTACCCGTGCGGGCACCGATCAGCTCAAATCCCAGACTCGCCACAAAAACCAGTAAACTCCACAGGAAGAACCGATACCTTGTGCCATTGATGATCCTTCGATATCCTCCCTGAAGTGGAAAATCATGTTTTATATCTGATCGACCCGCCTTTGCATTTGGTGAAAAAGTCCTCCAGCACTCAACAAAAATCCAAATTGCCAAACCTATAATTATCGGAGATCCAAGTATCCGCATAGTTGCCTGAAAAGCATGCAAAATATGCCATAACCCTCCTATCCCTAACAGGAAGTACAGAATGCCAATTTTCACAAACTGAAAAATCATTTTGAAACGATTCTTCAAGTTGATGATTTCCTATCACACGTGAGATTTGGTGAAAGCAAGAAAACTATCTTTACAGATCTAACCTGAGGAACGTATATCAATTTTTCTTCCCTTCCACCACATACACCCCGTTTTGAAGCGCAGGAAAGAATTCAAACCGATTATTACGGTGAAAAGAACAGCGACAGGATGCAGGACCACGCCGGTGAAAACGGGGTGCTTGTATTTTAGCGATAGTATCAATCGCAAAAAGACGTTCAGGGTGATGGCAGTCGCTGCCATCATCGAAAACGGGCGTATCCAGATCATAAGATAGGGCATTACACAGGCGTAGAGCAATACTAAAACTATGATAAAAAATAGAACGGTTTTATAACCCGTTAATCCGAAGATGTTTTTTGAAAATCCTTCCCATACTTCTCTAATAGAGTGATACATCTGTCCAAAGACAACCCCTGTCCCAGCGGCTGTCAAAATCCGCACATTCTCCCGCTTTGCCAGCCGACTTAACTCCACATCTTCCACCATCTGATCTCGAACAGCCAGGTGGCCACCGATGTGATCGTAAGCATGGCGAGTAAAGGCTA
Organism: uncultured bacterium; assembly: GCA_964611725.1. GTDB lineage: Bacteria > Latescibacterota > CAZTBA01 > CAZTBA01 > CAZTBA01 > CAZTBA01. The sequence goes on along the minus strand of CAZTBA010000021.1, from coordinate 14,083 downwards.
TCCACTGTCCATTAGCAGCCGCTACATGGGGAGAAAGGGTGTAATAGGTTAGCCACAGTGGAAGTCCACTGTATACGAACATATCGATTACAGGAACAACGAGATTTTCTGACAGGGTAGAGGTGATTTGCTGCGGGAAGGCTGAAAAAAGTCCCAGTTTCAGTTTCTGCATCCATCCGACAGTGTTGGCAAGTGCAACCGGGATATGACGGTTATCGGCATCTGTGAATATGAGAATCTCGCTATTGGCTTCCTGGCTCAATTGATGGCAGGCCCAATTCTTTCCGGTCCAGCCCGGCGGCAGTTCCTGGCCTTCCAGCAATCTGACCCGCGGGTCCTTTTCACAAAATCTCTCCACAATCTCCACAGTGAGATCCTGGGAATGGTCATTCAAAACAATGACTTCGAAATCGCTATAGTCTTGTGAGAGTAAACCCTCCAAACAGGCAGCTATATTCCTCTCCTCGTTGCGCGCTGGCACAAGCACAGAAACTTTTTGGTGATATTTGGGTTTGGGCGCATTCTTAAGCATCGGCGCCGTAAACGCATTGAAGATAGTGACTATCAGTATGCCCGAAAGGATGGCGATGACAACATACATAGATATGAGCAATCTGAACCCCTACCGACTTTTGCTGTGCACAAAATTGCCGAACATTTCATGGACAGACCTATAGCCCTGCAGCAATATCTGTCCTCTCTCTCCTCGTGAGATACGACTTTCCAAATCCTTCAATAGGGTTTCCTCGATTTCTTCTAACCAGCTAATGCCCAAAAACTCCTTGAAATCCAGTCCATAATTTTTTCCAAACAGAAAAAATACCTCTGGGCTTTGCTCATATAAGAACTCACATCGGATGGCCAGAGGTAGAATACTCACGGTATCCGTATATCTTTCCAATATCCAGCTTAATCCACGTCTGTAGTTCAGCGGGTGTGTTTTCCACGGCTCTAAGCTCCCTTGAGGAAATATACATATCAATGGAGGCGGTATCGATTTCTGTCTGAGCAGAGAAACCGTATATCCGAGGGATGTTAAGATGCCTTTGGGGGACTTGGGTTCTATGGAGTAAGCACCAATCTTGGAGAAAAACCTATATTTGGAAAGCTGCTCCTCAAGCATCATAAGGTAGATGGTGCGTTTGAATATCTTTTTATTGAGAAAGTAGACGAAAAAGCCATCCCACCAGGTGCTGTGATTCGGCAGAATCAGCAAAGGAAGGTTCGCTGGTATGTCAGGAATTTCTCCCAGAACATGCATTGCATGAAAATGTCGCTTGAAGAGCCATATTATATAAGGATAAAAGATCCTATCCGCCAAAATCGCATGTTGTGTCTGAATCATTTTTCAATATTCTAAATAGCCACAATTTAGAATGTCGATTTCAACTTCTTTTTAGACAGCCCTCTCTGCCCGGGCTATCAACTCCGCCGCTATTTTTCCGGATAAAAGCACCAGTGGAACACCACCCCCAGGGTGGACGGAACCACCTGCGAAATATAGTCCTCTGATATCTCGACTGCGGTTGGCCGGCCGTCTGAATGCCGTGTTTTTGCTGTTAGAAGAGATTCCATAAATACTGCCCCGGTTACTGCCATACAGGCGGTAGAAATCCTCCGGTGTATACACCTTCTCTACCTCGATGTGACCCTCAATATCGATCCCTATCTGCCGAAGCTTTCTGAAGATCAAGTCCCGCATTCTCTCTTTTTCTTCATCCCAAATCTGTCCTTCCACAAGACAGGGCATGTTTAAAAGCACAAACCAGTTTTCCCCGTACGCTGGCCCATGCTCGGCATCGGTTTTGCCCGTAATGGAAATATAGATTGTGGGATCATCCGGTGCACGGCATTCCTCGAAAATCTGTGCGAATTCCCCCCTATAGTCTATAGAAAAAATGATATTGTGTTGTTGCAGTTCCGGATGTCTCTTCCCCACACCCCAGAGAAAAACCATACCGGAAAGGGAAGGCTCCAGCCGACTTAGTTTTTTACAGGCAACTGGCATACCATCAATCAATTCATTATGTGTAACAACTACATCTGCCCCACACAATACATAATCGGCAGACATAGCTTCACCGTTTACCACAATCCCTTTTACCTGTTTATCGCTCCAGAGTATCTTCCCCACCCTTGCTGACTTATTTATTTCCACACCCAGCTCCCCGGCGACCTCTTCCAGGGAATCCACCAGACGGTACATTCCCCCTCTGATATAGTAGCTTCCAAGGACATATTCTACGTAAGGGATAATGTTCAACGTGGCAGGAGCCCGAAAGGGATTGGAGCCGTTGTAGGTAGCATACCGATCAAAGAGCTGGATCAATCTGGAATCCGAGAAAAACCTCGAAACGCTTTCATGGACGGTATGGAAGGGGTCGATTTGATGAATTCTAAACAATGTAGGTAGATAACGATTCCCCATCAAATTTCTAATTTCATGGATTGGATTGAAGAGGAAGATTTCCGCGGTGAGTTCATATATCCGTGCTGCATATTCAAGGAATTTCTCGTAAACACCACCTTCACCAGGAGATAATTCATCAATTGCAGCTATCATTCTTTCTTTATCGGTGCTTGTGTCAATCACCGAACCATCTGAAAAAAAGTAGCGGCAGACCGGTTCGACTGGAATAAATTCGAGAAACGAAGAGGGATCAAACCCGGCAAAATGGAACAAGTTATCGATGACAAACTTCATGGTCAGAAGCGAAGGGCCAGTATCGAAACGGTAAGATCCCATGGCCAATTCGCTCATTTTCCCACCCAGTTGAGGATTCTGCTCAAAAAGTTGTACCTTGAAGCCCATGCGCGCCAGATGAATGCTACCGCTCAGAGAACCTAATCCACCGCCAATGACAGCAACTTTTTTAGGCACGGATAAATCCTTTCAACTTCTCATATAAGATCGTACAGAGCAGGATCAAGGTGTAACCATACCCAAAATCTTCAACAGGAATCGTGGCAATTCGGAAACCCAACTGATACGGTGAACCGTAAAGAACAACGGGACGTGAAGTTAAATAGCCGTTAAAGATCAGCGTCAAGACAGTTACGACCCCCAAATAAAGGTAGGTCTTGGACTTTAGAAGAAGGTGAGTTTTTAGTGCCCAATCCAGAACGGCAACTATTCCCAGGAATATTAAAACGATTCCAGTATATTCTTTCCCAATGCTACAGACTGAGATGCCGACAGGTATTGCAAAGATTAAGGAAAATCTGATAGATTGCAGTCTTGACGATATGTGATTTCCAGAGCAGGAGGAAACGACTTCCCATACAAATAGACAGGAGAATGGAATTGCTATAAAAAACAGCCACTCACCTATCGGAAGGCCAGCCAAGCTGAAGTTAAGCGTATATTCTTCGTTGAACCACCAGTGAGACCCGGTAACCAGTGAATCCCATATAATATAAGGGATCATGACGATGAAACTGGCAAGCAGTGCAATTGGCCACTGGGAGACATAGTGAATTCGTTTATCGAAACTCAAAGCTATTGGGGTAGCGATAATCAATACGTTAAAAAGCAGATATTCGCATTCCAATTTTTATCCAGCTCCGATTTGATATTTGGGATATTTTCAAGTCGATGGGAATCTATGACACAAGCCTCAGAGATCGATCAAATCACAATCTAAGTTTGAGGAGTCATTCAGGCAAATTTCTCGTGTATGAAAGGGCCTTAGAACGCCACCAAATACCGGGGAGGCGGCGTAGCTTGCCCCATAGGTTTACATACGCCCGGCGATGGAAAACATCCCAATCATTAATTTCAATATCATGCAGAATTGCCCGATAGAGCTCGGCGGCAGCGGCTATAGAGAAGCGACCGCTGTTATCGAGAAAAGCAATCCCCGGTAGTGACTCAGCGTATAGACGACGGTTGCGCTCTATCTGAAACCGCATAAAAGCGCGCCATCGATCATCAACACGTTCGGCTATAATATCTTCTTCAGACAGACCGAAATCTGCAAGCTCATCCTGTGGGAGATAGATACGTCCATTCTGTAAGTCCTCGCCAACATCCCGCAGAATATTCGTAACCTGCATAGCCACGCCCATCTTAACGGCATACGGAATAGCCTCTGATCCGGAAAACCCGATAATATGCATTGCCATCAGACCGACAGTTGAGGCCACGCCATAGGAATACTCAGCTAGGTCATCGAAGGTGCTATAACGGTTTTTCGTCAGATCGCGAGTGACGCCGTCAATGAGCTGTTCAGCATATCTCGGAGGAATACCATATCGTTGCCTGACGTCCGCCCATGCAAGGGCAACTAAATCGCCGGCTGGGGGATGAGCAGTCAAGGCGTGGAGACGCCAGGCTTCCAGACCTGCCTGGAGATCGCCCTCAGCACAGTCTACCAGATCATCACTCATACGGCAGAAGGCATAGAGTGCACGAACCGAACGCCGTTTATCGTTAGGCAGCAGACCAGAGGCCAGATGAAAGGTTCGGCTGCGAACTTCTATGATCTTCTCACAGTAAAAATAGGCCTCTTCGAGAGTCCTTTTATCGGCAGTGACAGGTTCAGTGTGCCCCTGATAATCCAATCCCTCGTATGCATACCCCAAAAGCCTTTCTTCCCAGGAAGGCTTGTATAAGCTCATTAAACACCTCCCTTAATTTGGGGCGGAGACTGAAATGGCTGCCCCGGGAGCGGTCTGTTCTTTCAATATGCGTTCCACCACAAGCCGAGCTGAGATCAAAACGATGGGCAAGCCGGTTCCCGGGTGAGTACTCGCACCGACGAAATAGAGGTTACGATAAAGCGGATGGCGGTTATGGGGCCGCAAGTATCCCACCTGAGTAAAATTATGTCTCAGGCCAAAGCCAGCACCCTTCGCCAGGTTCAAATCATTGAGATAGTCCGAAGGACCTATCGTCGCTTCGAAATTAATTCTTTCGGACAGATCGCCCAATCCTGTGGAATTCAATCGTGCCAAAACAGCCTCCCGTGCTCTTTGCCGAAGTGATGGCCAGTCCTGTGGGTGTTGATCGTTGATGTGGCCTACAGGAACCAGAACCAAAAGGGCATCACTATCAGAGGGCGCGAAATCGGCACAGGTACGCGTCGGCGCACAGACGTAGAAAGATGGCTCGTCCGGGAGTGTCAGGTCCCGGAAAATGCGATCGAATGATTCCCTATATCGATGGTCAGATAGGTAGACATTATGATGCAGCAATAGAGGAGAGCGTTCACCCTCTATTCCCCAATAGAATATCAATGCAGAAGAAGTATATTTCTTATTTGCCAACCGTTCAGCCATTCCCTTATCGGGAAGAAGCTCGGCATAGACATATGGCAGGTCAGCATTAGCTATGACAATATCCGCCTTCAAATGCTGGCCATCGGCAATGGTAACACCTGTGGCCCGCGATGATTCCACATCGATCTTGGTGACAGGAGTATTGTAGAGGAAGGAGACACCGAATCCTTCGCCTATGGCTGCAAGGCTTTCTATCACCTTGTACATTCCTCCCTCCGGAAACCACACTCCCTCAGCTATCTCAGTATACTGCAGCAATGAGTAGGTAGCCGGTGCATCGTAAGGACTTAATCCCAGATACATGTTCTGAAAAGAGAAAGCAGCTTGCAGACGGGGATCGCGAAAATACCGGGCTGTACTGCTGTGATGCTTTGCCAGAGCTTTAACCTGGAAGATCAGCGGCAGATTGGTCGGGTTAAAATACTCCAGAAGAGAGGTGAAGTTGCGCCCAACGAAATATTTAAGCGAGAGGTGATAATGACGATAACCTTCGCTGGTGAAACGCAGGAAGGCCTCAAATGCCCCTGGCTCAATAGCGTCCAGTTGTGCCCGCATGTTGTTCATATCGGAGGTCAGATCCAGAGTCGTTTCATCCTGGAAATGCACCCGATACGTGGGGTCGAGACGTCTCAATCTGAGTTGATCTTCCATCCGTTCGCCAAGGGCAGCATAGGTTTCCGCAAAAATTTCTGGCATCAGAAAGAGCGTCGGCCCGGTATCGAAGCGGAAGCCTTCTTCTTCGAGAACACTGACTCGTCCGCCGGGTCTGGAATTCTTCTCCAGCAAGGTTACTTTGTACCCGATCCGTGCCAGACGAGCCGCAGTGGCAAGACCACCGATTCCGGCACCGATAACTATGACTGAACTCACTGTCAAATACCCCCTATCATACAGAGCATTTTCATCTTTCTGAAATGCTTCAGGTTATTCGGCTTCCTATAGTTAAATTATACTTGCCACAGGTAAATTTGTCAATGATCAACCGACTAATGTCCAATCACTATAACGGCCACAATTCTCCACTGTGATCCTTAGATCTCCAGTCTTGCACCGCGCCTCTCAGTGATATTGCGTACTTCACATGGATCCAAGGAGTGTGGATCACATCCTTTTTGAACGCTCATGGCAGCCAAGATACCTGCAGCCTGCCCCGTCATGGAACAGGTTGTGGTGACGCGCGCAGAAGATAGCGCCAACTGGTCAGCCGAGAAGCAACGTCCTGCCGCCATAAGGTTCTCTCCATCCTTAGCAATGAGACAGCGGAGAGGAATCTGATAAGGGGGAACCAGACGCTCCTGCTCACTCAGCAAATAGGTCCGTTTGTCGTCATCGGGTTTGTGCGCATCCAACTTGTATACGCCCCTTGCAATAGCATCGTCAAACGACCTCCCTGAGCGCAGATCTTCAATCTTCAGCACATAATCGCCCACTATCCGTCGTCCCTCACGGATACCTATCTGAGGCGAACAGTGATCCAAAAGCCAGGGTTTCATCTCCACGCGCTGGTAGTAGTCGAGCACTTCCATCATACGTCGGTGTGCGTTTATCTCGGCGGCAGTCATCTCCTCTGTATCGGTCGCATCGAACATCGGGATTTTGACTTTTAATGCATTGCTGTTTGGTCCATTCGGCCATATACTGGTCATGGGCAGATTTTCTCGATCACGAATGGCTCCGAACCAACCATCAGGTACCTGAGCATAACAGTCATTCTCATTCACATGGCGGACAAAGAACATAATTGACATCGGCAGTTGGATTCCGTCTTCGGGTCGACCCTTCATCGTTTCGAAACCCGCAGCATGAGCTACCTCCGCTTCTCCGGTGCAATCGATGAACTGTCTGGCACGCAGCGCCTCAGGGCCGGATTTGCCACAAACAATACATTCGGTGATCCCGTTATTCTTGAGGCAGACGTCCAGAAAGCGTGTATGGAGCAATAGCTTGACTTTGCGACGGAGCAGAAGCTCCTGTAACACCACAGCGAGAATTTCATGGCTGAAATTGCGATGCTCCGCTTCGGGATACGGTTTATAAGGGGTTACGGCATTGAATTTTTCAAGATCGGCAATGATAGCATCAAAGACTTCACCCTGGTCCGCAGTTTCTCCGCAGAAGGCGCCAACTCCGCCGATTGTGCAATTGCCACCCGTTACAGCAAAGCGTTCGACCAATACGACTTTTACTCCAGACAGCGCCGCGGCACACGCAGCAGATACACCAGCGATTCCACCTCCTACGACCGCTACGTCTGAATCATAGCGCACAGACACCCTGCGGTTCCATGAGATCTGGGGAAGGGTGGTATCCTTTTCGTTCAGCCCGCCTTGTATTATGTGACTCTCAGATTGCTCTTTCCCGGTTGCAATGGAATCACCGGCCTTTCTTCCCTCCGAAGCCTTCATGTAACTCTTCTCCTTCCTCTACCCTGCGCAATATAAAATGACATGAGAACCAATAAGCGGAAAAGCTTGATCTTTCCGCTTATTAAAAGGGGTATAATGCAGTTGATACCCTGTTCGAGATTTCCTGAAGGCTTAGCTTATACATAAGTGGAAAATGCTCAGGGCCACGGTCCACCGATTTCTTCAAGAGTTTCACATATTACCTCGATATTTTCCAGGGGAACATCGGGGTCACATTCCGCAAATAGCATAAGTCCGCCTTTCTCTGATCCTAACCTGCCTGCCGCCTCCAAAATATGATCCCTGATCTCCGTCGGGGCAGCAAAAGGGAAAAGCTGTCTGTCGAGATCCAGATCGATGCACACCTTTCCCTTGGCAAACTTCTCAAGTCCTTCCAGCGTGTTGGCCCTGATCTGAGGATTGAGGACGGTAACACCGGACTCAATGAGGTCGTTTATAATTTCCAACACATGCCCATCGGAATGGAAGTAAACGCCTACCCCCTTCTCACGACACATGGAAAACATGCGTGTATAGCATGGTTTCAGATACTCACGGAATTTATCGGGACTTATCGGTAGCGAGTTTTGTAGCCCCAAGTCATCACCGAAATTCATGTACTCTGCCCCAGCATCCAGGTACTTTTCGATAATTCTCACATTAAAATCCAACACCATATTTATGAGCTGCCTGAGCCTGGGATCGTCAGTAGCGATATCCACCATGAAGTTTTCAAACCCTCTGAGGTAATACAACCGCATATACATAAATCCATGGGTTAAGCCGCCACGGGCCAAGCCACCTTCTATCTTAATTCTTCCGAAATCCTTCTTAACTCTCTCCCAGTCAACCTGATTCCCCCAGTCTCCCTGGGTTAGGGGATCGGGCGGCATATACTCACTTAGTGCATCCCAATCCTCCAAAGGGGATCGGACCACCGCTCCATTCAGTCCCTCGGCTATATTCTTCCACAGACAGCCCCAGCTATCAATATACTCTCCTTCGTAATAGAGATCCGGCAGTTTATCGAAATCCCTTACACCCTTCCTGTAACCGGAAAACATCTTCGGGTGTCGTAGCACTATCTCTTCCAAATCCTCCCTGTATCTTTTCCAGGTCCCGGGCATAATACTCACACGGCACGGTATCCAATCAGGATGACCAAAATCTGAAGCCCGTAGATAATTCTCTACACGCCTGGTTTTGCCCTTTAAAGCGGTCATTTCCCTCTCCCCCTAAGCCTCCAGAACTGCTGCTATTTCCACCAGTTTTTCAGGTATGGATATCCCAGCCGGGCATACCGACATGCACTCTCTGCATTCCACGCAGCTATCGGGTTTGATTTCAAGGTTGCTGTAAATCTCAATTCCTCTTGCTCTCAATGGTTCCGGATAGCCGGTATACACATCGAACGCTCTGAAGATCTCAGGAATACGTATCCCCTCCGGACAGGGCTGGCAGTACTCACATCTCAGGCAGAACTGCCCGTAGCGATATGTCCTACCGAGTTTACCTATGAGTTTGAATAACTCTCTCTCCTCCCCCACTGTCATAGCGTACATATCCCCGGTCATCGCGTTCTCTTCGACTTCCCGCCTACAGGTCATCCCCGGTATAGCGAGCGATACGGCATTATTCGAGAGTATGTAACGGAGAGATCCTCTTACGACAGGGTCATATCCCAAATCTTCCATCTCACCATCGAAGGGATGGCTCACAAGTTGTCCGCCAGAAAGCGGTTTCATAGCTATGACTCCGATGCCATGTTCCCTTGCCATGGGGAGTACATCATCCTCTACCTTTTCCTGGTCAAGAGGGCTATATGCGACCATTATCGTCTCGAACTCCTCTGATTCCACAGCCATCTTCATCACTTCCAGATCCCTATGGATGCTGATGCCAATATGCGAGGTTTTCCCACGGTCACGCGCTATTTTGAGTGCTTCAAGCGCCCCGCCCGGGGATGTGACGTTCTCGAAATCCCCAGGCGAGTTAACCCTGTGGAGCTGATGAAGGTCGGTTCTGTTGACACCAAGTTCTCTGAGGCTTGTCTCAAACTCCTCCATAGCCCCATTGATATCCCTTGCTTCCACCTTTGTAGCTATGTAACACTCATCCCTCCTCTTAGTGAGAACCACCCCTATTTTTCTCTCACTATCGCCATAGTCCCGTGCAGTGTCTATGAAATTTATGCCAAGATCGAGCGCCCTATTGAGTGTATCTATCGCCTCCTGCTCGCCAACCTTGGGAAGCTTTATCCCACCGAATCCGATGGCGGAGACCTTAAGTCCTGTCATTCCAAGATCCCTGTAACGCATATAGCCCTCCCTCTTTGTTTGATGGCTTTAACTATGGATTATTATAAAATACAGTGTGGCTTGGGATCAAGGGAAAAATTGGGTAGGCGGTCAGCCAGAGGCTGAGAGTTGACTGCCGAACGCTTACACGACTTACAGAAGAGTTTCTTTCTCAATAACAATCAATATTCCGCTATAACTATCGAGTGATAGCTGTAGGCGTGTTCTTCCGTCTGTAGTCTCGAATTTACTTGGACGAGAGATCGTGCCGTTGGAGGGATCCCATATCTCCGGCTGGCCCTTTGCACACAGTGTAACGGTCAAATTGACAGGTTCAGAGATATTGTTAACAAGAAAATAGATATCTCGATTGCCCTTCCGACGATGCAAGCTGAATACATTCCTGGTGTCCGGCTCCACGAAGATATCCGGCTCGACAAGCTCCCTTAGCGCACGCACCAGACCCTCGATGTCAGCTACGACTATGCCTTTGCCTTCACCGACATTTCGCACTGCATATTCCCCTGCCAGAGGGACCTGTTCTCCAAAGAGGGAAAGAATCTCGCTCTGCAGCTTATCGTCCTCACCCTGTCGTGTCGACCTGTAAGGTAAAGGATAGAAAGCAACCACCAATCCGCCTTCCCGGATCCACCTGCTGGCTTGCCTGAGGCTCCTGGGATCAACGACATCCATTGGCGGCAGAATGAGCGCTCTGTAGCTCTCGTCGCCGAGGCAAAGCTTGCTGTCATCGAATCTGCACCCGGCGAGTGAGACGTCGTCAACGATGTCGAAATCCCACTGATGTTCGAGCAGTTCCCAGACCAGATCACGGAAAGCCACATCCCAGACTGAAGCTTCTGCCGCGTAGGTATCTGACCAGACCCTTGGCCTTTCCAGGCTGCCGATGGGTGGCAGCATGATGAAGTCTGTCGAAGGGACATAGTGAGCCCAGATCGTAGTGATGGGATAGAGCACGGCCAGATCGGCTATATGGAAACCACCGGTCAATGCCAGGCCAACCCGGGCGGCATAGTCGTTCAAATGCCGCAATTCCTCCGTCGTGCGGTCATACCAACCGCACAGATTGACCGTACAGCCCTGCACGCATGCCCATCCGATGCAAGCGCGCAACTCCTCGATGGTTGTCTTGATCCCTGCGTTATATTGATAGTAGTCCGAGAAATCGCACACCGCCTGCTCCCGCCCCATCAGGTGTGCAACGGAACTCACCATCTTGGGTGCTGGCAAACACTGGTCACGCGATTTGAAGGTCTCGATGGTGACGGAGAGGATATCCGCAGCGGGAACGTGTGCAGGAGCGAGGCAGTGATAGATGGAACCCTCAAAGGCCGTATGCGCGATCAGGCTTTCCTCACCGAGGGGGTTCACCTTCAACTTGAGGTCGTTGGCCTGACACCAGTCGGCGAGAGTTTGGAAGTAGGCCTGACTGCACAGCTCTGCTATCAGGCGGTAGAAGTCACAGCGTATCCCTGCTGTGCGAGGTCCGACATTATTGAAGAGGGCTGGCAGACTCGGTATTAGATCATAGCCATATCTCTCAGAGAAAAGATCTGGCAGGCTCGGCAGCCAGGGGATTGCGGGGAAAGGGGGAAACTCGGATTCGACCGGAAAGGCAGTGGTGGTCAGCATGACCTCGTCCGTATGGAATGCCTCAACGACATTGCCAAAGTAGTCACCTATGTTGGCGCGATAGACTTCGTAGTTGACCTCCAGGAATGACTCCGCCGCCTTCCTGTCAAGGATATTGAGGTATGGCTCGTCACCTGACAGGCGATCGGCAGCAAAGGTGCCAGCGTGGAGCAGACGCTCGACGAAGGCCATTATGAGCCATCTTCCTGATGGGAGGTCCACTCTGATTTCCCCGTTTTCGACCGAGTTCTCGATATGCACGGCATTGTCAAGAGTCAGATGGTCGCCCTCCCATAGATGGGCGCGCACGAACAAAGCGCGTCCGAGGGGAAGTGCAAACCTACAATGTCTGGAACCTTCCTCTGGCATAGCTGTGTAAAGGAGTGCCCTTGACTGTCCCTCCGGATAACGCTCCACCACCTTCCCGGCTGCCTTGCCGCTGGGACGGCCTCGGTCATCCCAGATCCAGGCCCGCATACCAAGTTTTTCTATTTGCCCCAGTTCCTTGCGCAGGGCCTTCCAGTGTCCCTCATTGTCGAGGTAGTCATGCGTATTTACCCCGGTCATCACGCCGCCAAAGCCTTGATATTTTAAATTAGATATTTCCTTTAAGCGATTGGAGATCTGAATATTAGAAGAATCAGATGGATCAGAAGGCACCATATATTTGAGAGGACGATAATATATGGGTGGGTTCTTGAATTCTTTGGAATTCATAGAGTTAGGGTAAGATATTGAGTAGTGTTCTTAGGGAAAAGTTCGAAGAATAACAGATTATTCGACATCGACATCATTCTCTTCTTTGATCGAATTCTTCGAGGATCCCCGCAATCATGGGTTTTGTTTCCGGCAGATTCCTGGTCACAATTTCCCAAATAATGCTCACGTCAACTGCAAAGTATTCATGAATTGCCATATTCCTTAGTCCGATCATCCTTTTCCATGGGATATCGTGTAAAATCACCGGCAGCGTTAGCCGTCCGGTGAAGTGCTTGGTTGGGTGGGTATATTCTCTCTAACGTACTTCTCAATATCTAACAGCACTCTGAATAATGATCTATTGTCTTTTGTTGCTTTGGGGTTTTCTTTTACTTCATCAAATATTTTCAAAATAATTTTTGCCCAAGTCCTTTTAAGAGGCTCAGGAGATCCGATTGCCATCTTTTTAAGTTCGTCAACATATAAGGATATATCCCTGCCAGACTCAACACGTTCTTTTAGTTCTTCATATCCAGTTCTAGAATTGAAATCATCACCTTCTTTTATTAGGTTAATACAAAACAAAGTTCCTTCATCTATGCCAAAGTCTTCAAACAGCCAAATCCATTGAGTAATGCTTGGCATCCCTCCTACCGTTGCTTCATCCTGGTGCGAGAAGAAATATTCTGAAAGGAATAACGAAGCATTCTTAGACCGAATTTCATGGAACCCCAATATAGCATTTTTCCTTTTATCCTTATCTTCTGATTTTAATAACTTAGCGAGCTCATTGATCTCACTCGATGGGTCAAAAGTTTTGGGTTCTATCGCTATAATTCTTCTCGTAATTTCTTTCTGATTTCTTTCGGCTTCCTTTATGTCTTCTATCAATTTTGGATCTGCTATTTCTTTTATAGATTCTGGAATAAAAATATCAACATCTGATCTTCTTTGTTGTTGTAATTGGTTTATTTTCTCTTCTTTTATTTTCACTGACTCCTGTAATGCATTGACCCGATCATCAAGTATTGCAGTAGTGAAGGTATATGTCCCTCCAGCAACTGCAGAAATTATAACCGCGGACCAGATTATAAATGTTCTCAAGCTTATCTTTGGCGTATCCATTTTTTCCTTCCACCCAACAAGATATTTTCTCTCGTCCTTTCCGGGACATTCCTTGATGCCTCGCCGATGATTTCGAGATTCCTTATAACTGCGTCAGTAACCATCTCATTTTCCGTGAACTCCTTATATGTCAAACCTTTAATGTAACGATCTATCTTATCCATGGCCTGCAATATATCTTCAATAAACATTCTATACGATTTTCTTCTCACGCGTAAACAACCTCCCGCAAGATTTTCTCTCTCAATTGAGGTTTTAAAGCTCCCACTGTAACCAGGTCCACCTTCTTATCCAAAATTTCCTCAAGAAATTCCTTGAGGTCAAGAAATTCCCATCCGATAGGCTCGTAAAAATCCACTAAAATATCTACATCACTCTCCTCAGATTCCTCCCCTCGAACGTAAGAGCCAAAAATCCCTATCTCCCTAACCTTAAACTTCTCATTTAGGAAAGGCTTATATCCTCTCAATGTTTTCTCAATTTCTTTTCGCATTTTCATACTTGTGTTTCCGCAAAATCTTTCGATACCGATAGGCTTCGCTCACTAACTCCTTTATTAAAGGTATTTCTTACTAACTATACTTCCGCAGATTTTGGTTGACATAGAGCAAGGAAGAAGGTATCAAG
>CAZTBA010000020.1:0-26348 GCA_964611725.1 uncultured bacterium | reverse complement strand
ATCCACGCGGTTTCAATGTCAGTTATTTTCACGGACACGTCTCACTCCCCTATCGTTTTACCTTCACTATGACATACGGCGTTTCCTTCTCAAGGTCGGGATGGATCTTCCCGTTGCCGTAGTTGTCCATTGCTTCGATGAAGTACATCAGATCCCATTCCGGGCGGATATGCTCAGCCGGGATCTCGGCCTGATACTGGTCTTTCACACCCGTCGGCAGCATCTGAAGCGTTCGATAGTCCTGATGCTGGTTGACCCCGCGGTAGCGCAATCTCACCCATTTTACCCCGGAGGGATCGCTCACTTCGGCGGCGATCTTCAGTGGCCTGCCGAGGGTGCAGTGGGTTACCGGTGTGTGGGATACGGTCGGGGGTTCGTTGTCATCGGTCACCATCACGCGGATGGGATACAGGCTTCCGTCACGTGGAAAGGTGGTGTGACGGCCCAATACATCCACTGCTTCGATGAAGTACTCCATTCCATCCGACACTGCCGAACCAGGGATATCGGCCTGATAGATATGGGGGGCGGCCTGCTTCATGGAAGCATGAGTATATCCCTGCTCGCGGCTCCCGTACACGACATGCGCAAGTTCTATTGTATCTGGTCCGCCGATTGTCACACGGATCTCCAGGTCTTTACCGGGGACTGCTTTGCGGATCGGGACATGCGCGATGGTGGGTTCCACCCGGGTAACCACCATACTGTTGACCAGCCATTTCGCATCCGAGGCGGAGTTGAACACCACGTTCAACCGGTTGTCTGTTACTGTTGTGCTCAACATTTTCTCCACGCGCTGTCCGGCAGGCACCACGAAACGCTCCGTCGAGTCCATTCCGTTGGCAACGATCCACATAGGACCGTAATCCCGGGGTGCCTGAGACAGATCTGCCATGGAAAATGCAAGCTCATAGTGACCGTTCGGCATATCTGCGCAGAAGGCGGTGTAGGTGTATGACATGGGTTCCGGACCGTGTATGAAATCCCTGTCACCCTGAGTTCCCACGGCCTCTGAACGCCACTTCGGACTGGGCGAAAGATGGGTATGTAACCAGCCGTAGCCTCCCCTCGCACGGTTATAAAATGTGTCAGGACGCACCTTTCGGAATCCCTCTTCCGCAAGGCCATCCCCAAAGTCGAATTTTGCCAATATTTCCCGGCACTCCGGCTGGAAGTTCGCCCGTTCCTGTTCCAGTTTCCCCAGACCTTTTTTCAATTCGGCGAGCTCATCCTTCCAGCTTCCCGTTAGCCTGGGACCCCTTCCCATTATGAGGTTGTCATGGTAAACGCCGTCGGTTAGTTGTACAATTTCCTCCCAGGTTTCAATTGCCTGCCTTTCGAACTGAATGGCATCCTGGAGGGCGTTGAGGTCCCTGGAATATTCGAAGAATGACCAGTTCAGTCCGGCATGGATGCGCTGGGAGTGGTAGCGCGCCAGGTAAGCTAAGACTTTGAGGTCGATTATGGTCGAGATAAATTCCTTATTCTTGTGAGAGCCGATATGTCTTTCTGCCGCCTTGATAAGCTGGAAGACCTCGTCGGATATCCTCGCGAACCATTCGCTGGTCTGTTGGGGCCAGATTCTGGGCGATTCCCTGTTCTGCAAATGATAACGTGCTGCTTCTTCAATGGTGAGAAACTGTGCTGTATCGCTCGGTTCCGACATCGCGTAAACAGGCAGATCGTTCCAGCGCTGCTTCTCCGCCCATGCGTGATCTGCGCTCAGGTCACTCAGATTGTAGGCTACGATCCTCGGCAGGATCTGGCTTCCCTTGTGGAGGGCCTGTTCGATATAGGGTGCGGCTTCTTTGCCGAAACGCTTCTGAAACTCCATCCGCCAGACCTGTGGAGATGTATCGGGATTGTATCCCACCCGGCCGAACACCTGGAAGAAGTGCCAGTAGCGTTCGAATTCCCAGTCGTAGTATTGATATTCCGGTTTGAGCAGATCGTAAGTCTCTCCCCTGTGATGTCCCATCTTGAATGCCAGGGGCTCGTGAACCTCGTAGCCTTCCCCGTCCCAGAGATAGGTGCTTTCGGCGAAGCGCCGCACGTAGTCCGGGTCCCCCCAGAGCAGAATCCGCGTTGTGCCCAGGTTCCACAGCCGATAGTGCATTTTGTACCGGCGAGGGTAGCGCAGCAGGTCGGCATATCCGTGGCGGCGTTTGAACTGGTTGCGGCCGGTGATGTGGGTAGGGTGGAAGGGGAGGCCCATCTGCTCTCCCCAGTATTTGGTGGTCAGGCGTATCCTCAATCCTGAAGCCAGCGCAGCATCGATCATATCATCGGTGAATCCCTTGGCACGCATGTCAATGCGGATCTCTTTTTTGGAATCCCTGATAACTTTGAGGACGGTGTTCCAGAAGGAAACCTGCTGCGGTAGTTTCACAGATGATTCTATATGCACGCGGAACTGGAAGGCGTCCAGATCGGGCACTAAGTGGAGAAATTTGCCCAGCGCCGCCCCGGTATACGGGATCAGATTATCGTCGGTCAACCCCCATACCAGCCCGGACGTCGGTTCCTCGGCCCCACGGTGGATGTGGGACCAGAGGGCAAGGGTGAAATCCAGACCCCGGTTGTGCGTCATCTGTATGACCTTATTCAGCATATCAAGGTTACGCCTCTGTTCCTCCGCGGTGATTCCCACTACCTGAACCTCGGGAAATTCCTCTACGTCGAACAGGAAGGGATACAGGGGCTCGAAATAGCCGGCGGAGCTGTAACCGAACATCAAAACGAACGTGCTGTATCGGTTCTCCGCGAGCATATCGAGGTACCTGACCCAGTAGTCCTCTGAGAAGAAATATCTTTCAAACTCCGATTTATTCATGACCACTTTGGAAAGTGCGCGTTCAACAATTGCTGGTTTTTCAACAGTATTACGGATTTCGCTCAGCGGCTTCTGTGTATCTGAAGCCCATCCGATGCGGTCAGCTACGTCAAGCTGGGCGTACATAAGGCCACGTTCGTCGGAACCGCTGACCAGCAGCGTCGGCTTCCCGTTCAGTTGAGTATGGCGTATCATCAGAGCTTCCGTCCCGGTCGGTGTCAGGATGCTCAAAGCATGCAGCAGGTCAGCGGCTGCCCCTGCTCCTGAGGTAGCTCCGGCAATAATCAAAGTTTTTCCCCGGGCAGCTTCCGGCGAGGTCACCTGTTCGGCCGCAACTCCCCTTATCTTTAATGCCTCCATAATCTTATGGGTACCGTGTTTGGCTGCAAGACCGGGGTGGTTATCGGTTACTACAGAGACTGCAACCTCGCCAGTGGCCGTCTTGGACTTATTTGCTGCTGGAACTTCAGTCAAATCGCTTCTCCTCGATATTCGGAAAGATTGAGTAAGACTTGGTCACAAATGTCAATTCACTTTCTTAAACAGGATGAACAAGCTGATAGCCATCAAGATAGTAGAGGGAAATGCCGATCCTATGCCCAGCGGAGAGATTGCGATAAGAAAGATCATACCACCGATGGTTCCGAGTCTAAATAGCATCCTTTTCAGAAATAGCAAAATAGATACAAGGATTTGGCCAGAAGCTATTAAAGTGACAAATAATGTCGTATGATCGCTGAAAGTACCATAAATGAAGTTTTTGTAGAATGGCAGTACAGCAGTCTGACCGTAGACTTCGACGTAAGCGTGGGGGGTTCTAAAAGACGTGATCACATTGAATATACCCGCTGCAAGGAAAATCATGCCCCACATAATTTTGCCAACCTTCGACCATTTGTAGCAAATGAAGATCAGTAAGATTGAGAGAACATTTGTGATGATATATGGTATTAAGTAATTCCGAGGTGTCATTTTTCATCTCCTGTTTGCCCTGATCAGATGCCCCTCTTTTTACTATTGTGGTGCGTATACTCCTTTAGGACAATGTATGAGACACATCCCGCAATATCCGCCCCCCGTGAAAGTAACATGGAGGCGGGATTCGATGCTTTTGAACGCCTTTCCCCGTCCGCCGCTGCATGCACCGCACTTATCTTTATCCACCTTTGCCATACGGATGGGCCGTCCGGCAATTTCGAATGTAACCGATTCATCAGGGCTGATCGCCTCCATGGGACAGGCATCTACGCATTTTAGACACGCCTCGAAATCGCATAGCTCTTCCTCGATCATCGGGTCAGGCTCCAGTTCCGCTGTCGTGAGAACAGTCACGAAGCGTTGCTTGGAGCCGAATTCAGGTGTCATCGCCAGGTTGTGCCAGCCAAATTTGGCCAATCCCGCAGCAACGGCGGTATGTCGGTTGGAAATACCCGTACCTTCGCCCTGGCAGAACGATGGAAATGGGCAGGTGATGTAACCCTGATCTTCGAGAAACCGGCTGACTTCAAAGGCCACACTGTTTAGGCGGATATGGCTCAACCAGCCGTAGCCGAAGATCTGATATGGGTAGTTCTCAACCAGGCTCTTCTGGGGAATTAGTGTCCCGTGCAAATGTCTTATAGCAATGCTGATTACGGACTTCGTCTGCGGCAACAGGCCCTGCGGGTGGTAAAACTCGGGTGCACCTGCAAAACGTTCGATAGGTGCAATGCCCACCAAATCCGCGCCCAGCTCCAGAGCGAGTGATTTAACTTGGTCGGTGAGACTCATTTGTACCCCTTTCCAATCGGAAGAATGATTTATGACAAGAACAGTGCTATCACAGCTACGTCCCGTGCCCCGGCTGTCAGCGTTACGATGCGTCCATCAACCGTGGCTTCAGCCCCCCAGAGGGAATGGCTCGATGAGAACTGTTCCCATGCTTCTCCCAATTCCAGACGCACGGGAACCGGCTCCCGGGTCGGATTGGCTACCCAGAGGTAGGTGCCGCCGGGGCCGCTGTGCAGCCGGGCTTTTACCCGAGGGTCGCTGCTGCGCACATGCTGTTCTTTCCCGGCAAATCTCATCAGGTCGGCGAAGAACACAGCCGATTCATTGCCCGGATGTACTGTGTATCCAGCCCCGGGCATTGTGCCGATAAGCCGTGTCTTTCCTCTGCCAAATGAATTATCGACCGCTGCCACCCGGCCGTCCTCATACCAGCCTACGGAGGTCCCGGTAGTGGGCTCATATGCCTGCAGGAAGAGACTGCCGCGGATCTGAGTGGCATCCAGAATAAGCTTGAGATCACCCAGCAGATCCGGCGTGAACTCGACATAGCTTTCCCAGACGCCGAACAGCTCGTCCAATTCCAGATTGGGTTGAACTGTCCCCACGTGTCCGAGGTTCCCGAAGTAGCCCGGACATCCTTCACTCACCAGCGTTCCGCCCGCATCTACCCAGTCCCGCAGCCTGTCCGCCGTCTCCCGTGTAAGCATGACCGGAAACGGCAGATAGAGGAAATCGTATTCGCCTATATGTTTGATATGCACGCAGGCTGCCTGGATATTATTCTCAAAGAAGCCCCGGTAGACACCTTGCACGGATTGCGAATAATAGGAGGTGTTGCCCTGTTGTGCGTAACTGAAGAGCTGTGTTTCGGGCACATAGATTATGCCAACTTCACCCTTAACGGGTCTCGACTGCCAGAGCTTCTCCTGCTCAGGAGCGCCCGTCCAGTTTGCCATCTTGCTGGCCATCCTTGAGCGGGGTGTCTTGGAGCCATCCATCCCATAGGGGCCAAATGCGCCGAACAGCGGCCCATCGAGTAGCGGACGCCATCTCAGGTACAACAGCCCCGTTGCCCCTGCCATAAAACTCACTAAACTCCAGTAGCGTATGTCCTCCGGCGATGCGATGCGTCCCTCGTTCCGGGGTTTGCTGATTACCTGTGGCTGCATCCAGAGCGGACCGCCGTATGCTTCAGCGTGCCAAAAGCTCTTGCCACGGGAGCCTGCGCGCACCAGGTCCACCGCATGGAACTGCTTCCAGGGCTCATCGCCGTGTCTGCAGGAACCCCAGGTGTAGCCGTAGATCTCCACCTCTGAAGCGGCCCGCCAGTCATCTGATCCGCCGGGTGCCATATTGCCCAAGCTTCCGGCTATACCGTGCGCTGTGATGGCATGCTCCTTGTCCAGACTGCGGATGAGCTCTGCACGCCAGCGCATCAGATCGTAGGCGTTCTCAATACGGAACTCAAGCCAATCCAATGTATCAGGATAAGGTCCCGAAGACCTGGGAGGGGTAACGTCCTCCCAGGCGGCGAAGCTGTGGCGATGCCATGCTTCTCCGAGGTTGCGCAGATCTCCATATCTACCCTTCAACCAAGTTCGGAATCTGGCGGCCGTAGCCGGGCAGTAGCAGATGTCGTGTCCGTAGTTGCATTCATTCCAGATATCGTAGCCGCCAAGGCCTGGGTGATTTCTGTAGCGGTTTACCAGCTCTTTCAGGAATCGCCCTGCGGCTTCCCTGTAGTCTTCGTTGTCGAGACACAAACCCGGGAATCCGCCGGTCACGCAGCTTCCGCTCATGTGGCTCTCGACCTTTCGCCCTTCCCTCGTCTCAAATCTTGCATGGGCAAACCTTCGGAAGGCCCACTCCGGGGCCGCCGTAATCATCTCGGCGATGATTGTCCTGATCCCGTTTTGGGCTGCCAGATCCAGTTGTCTGTCATAGTTCGCCCAGTCGAACTCTCCGGGGGCGATCTCCACTGCCGACCACAGGAACCAGTGGCGGAAGATGTTCATGCCATCTTCCGAAGCGGTTTTATAGTCCCTTTCCCAATCCTCTTTGGGTGGATTCGACTTGCGAAAGTAGACCGCACCGTAGGGGAACGGGGGAAGTGTGCTGCTGTTCATAGGTTTCTCTTTCTCCATTTGAGGGATTATGCTTGGCCGGCACCTTTCATCTCTACATCCGCCAGATCCATGCCTTCCTTAATCGCCCTCAGGTTGCTGAACGGTGCGCCGTCGTAATGTCCCATGGTGATCCCATCCACACCGCACTGAGCTGACACGACGACACCCTGCCGGATGATCTCGGGTGTGGCTTTCGGGCGGACCCCGATGGCGGACAGGAAGTACATATCCTCTCCCACGGCGCGGCGCACGGACATCAGCCAGCGCCTCTTGTGCTCCAGGCGGCTCATATCTCCGCTCTGCTCGGAATAATCTGAGGAGCGGATCGAGTCCAGATGCGGCTTAAGTGCGCGCAGGTCCAGGCCGCTGAGCTCCTGGTTTGACGTAATATAGGCATTCAGCCGCAGGTCTATCGTTGGCTTGATCGCATGTATGTGGTCATGAATATCCTTGAAGAATCTTGTGATGGAATCGCGCCTGAAAAGCAGCCACTGGAACAGCTCGGGATGCTCCATCAATATCGCCGCTGCCCCTGTGTTGCTGGCCGATAGCAGGGACATTTCATGTGCCTGCTCCAGATTCGGATATGCGATGCTATCGGCAATAGTTTTCAGTGCTGCTTGAATCTCCTCCAGATCGATCTCTGCATTTTCCGCTGCCTGTTTGCACGAATCACAGAAGCAGCCACCCAGGGTGGTTCCCAGC
The DNA here is from genome assembly GCA_964611725.1 of uncultured bacterium. Taxonomy (GTDB): domain Bacteria; phylum Latescibacterota; class CAZTBA01; order CAZTBA01; family CAZTBA01; genus CAZTBA01. The sequence goes on along the minus strand of CAZTBA010000020.1, from coordinate 18,914 downwards.
ACGCGGACCGCATCGTGTGGTGCATTACGTCCGCTGTTGAACGGGATCAGGCAGGTCTGGATGTAGTCCACGTCATAGTTGGTGGTCAGGTCCGAAAACAGGCCGACAACATACTCCCTTGCATCCGGGTTGTTGAAACAGATCAGTTTTCCCAGCCGATTGCCGTAGATATCCTGCTGGATGCAGTCGGGGAATTCGTTACGGGCGCGCTCCGAATCTACGAGCGTGTGTGATAGCTCGATGCCCGTTTTCATACCGCGCTTACGTGCGGCATCGATGAGCACCTGAAGCCAATCGGTTCCCTTCAGGAAATCCCTGTCGGACGTGCGCGGCTTGATGCGACCGTAGAATTTCGGGTCCGGCCGGAAATAGGCCCGGCTGTCTTCGGGGCAGTAGGTCTTTCGCACGGGGTTGTGTGGATAGAAGTAGTCGGTCAAGGGGCGCTTCTCATGGTGCATCAGGGCGATGAGGTAGACCGAATTGCACGCGGTCATCTCCTCCAGATTATCCAGTATGCGCTCTATACCTTCATCGGCCAGATCCCACGGATACAGGCTGGCCGAGATCTCCGAAAAGAACATGATCTCCTCCGTTCAAGAAGATAAGCAGTCAGTGATCGGCAATCAGCAGAAGCTGAATGCCTGAGAAAAATTAATATCCTTTGTGTTTGTCGATCACACTGATTAAAGGTTGCCCGGCGAGAAATCTCTTCAGGTTCTCGCAGAAAAGATTGACGGTTCTTCCCATCCTGAGGGGTGACCCGCCTGCTGTGTGAGGAGTGATAATCACATTTTTCATGTTCCACAGCGGACTGTCCGGCGGCAATGGCTCCTCGGGCGTCACGTCCAGTCCGGCACCACCGATGAGCCCTTCCTGTAATGCCTGGACTAAGGACGGACCATCCATAATCTTACCCCGGGCCACATTGATCAAGAGCGCATGCCTTTTCATCCGGCGGAATGCTTCGAGGTTGAACATGCCCCGGGTCTTGTCCGTCAGAGGTGCGCAGATGGATACGATGTCCGACTGCCGGAGCAGGTCGTAGAACCGGTCAGGTTTCCAGATCTCATCCACGAAACCGGGTTTCTCGACATCCTCCGGGTCTATTGCGATTACACGCATCCCGAAACCCACGGCGCGGCGTGCGACCTCGACACCTGTGCCGCCCAGGCCCACAATCCCGAGCGTGCGGCCGCCGAACTCCCACGTTTCTGCCCTGATGGAGTCGTGATTCTCCCACATGCGCTCGCGGGCTGCGCGCCCGATTCCACGAACCAATCCGAGAATTAATGCCCATGTATGATCCGCCAGGTGAGTGCCAACGTGACCCTTCGCGCTTGTCAGTATGATGTCGCTCTCCACAAATTCCGGGAAGAGTATGGTATCCACACCGGCGCTCATGGTCTGCACCCATTTGAGCTTTTCGGCCTTCTCGAAAAGCTGACGATTGAACCCGCCGAAGATGATGTCGGCATCAGCTACTTCAGCGATCTGCTTCTCTCCTGATAGTGCTATGGCAATCTGAATGTCATCGGAAATTGATCTGATCTGTCCTATCTGCTCATCCGACAGATCCAATATCACTAATATCTTCATGATTCTCTCCTGCGATCTATTTCTTATTTCCTCAACTCAACACCCTGTTCGATCAATCTTTGCTGCAGAGGGTTTATCTCCAGGTGTCGCGGTTTGACCTCGTCTTCTGCGCACAGCGCGGCAGCGGTGCCGGCGGCCTCCCCGATCGCCATAATAGGCGCCATCGCACGGTGTGATTCGTAGGGCTGCTGTTCCGACGATATGCACCGCCCGGCGATCAGCAGATTTTCGATTACCTTTGGCACCAGACAGCGGTATGGAATGTCATATCCTTCGTGTTCCAGGTATCTCCTGTAACCGTAGTAGTGTATTATCGCGCAGGAGCTGATGGCTACCACATCATCGAACCTGTGTCCTTCGAGGGCATCCTCCGCGGTTAGTTTGTACTCGCCCTCGATGAACCTCGTCTGGCGGATGCCGAGAAGCGGCGGAGTTTCCGCCACATAAGCTCCCTTATCCTTCAACTGGGGGTTCTTTTCCAGGATTTCCCGAAAATGCTCGAATACCCTCAAGCGTACATCGACCTCTGCCTTGGAGATCTCCCAGGCATCGTTTCTGCCCCAGACATCGCCAGGTCCCCAGACGACCGAGCTGTCACCGTAGCGGCAGCTACCGAATTCGGCGTTTTCGATGCCGGAAATCTTGTACATCATGTTGTCTTTCAGAACGTTCACCGCATCGGCAGGTGCCTCCCAGAAGGGGGCTCCGGCGCGCGCCGCCACATCGCCGTCGCCGGAAGCGTCGACGGTGATCTTGGCGAAGATCGCCTGGCGTCCCGACTTGTTTTCGACGATGACGCCTTTCAGGTCGTTTCCCTCTTTGATGACATCACAAAAATAGGTATGGAAAAGGATGTCCACTCCCGCCTCATGCGCCATCTTGAGCGTTACGTACTTGAATTTTTCCGGGTCCACGCAGTAAGAATACGATAGCTCACCCTTTTCTATGTCGTACTCCTTCTGTGGGTAGGGACTCTTGCCCAGACCTTTAAGCTTGTGCAACTCCAATATGATCTCCTGGGCTATCCCCTTGACGGTCTGCGGTTCATCGGGCTCGACCTGGTTGCGAAAACCGTTGATATTGATCATAAGCGACGCGGTTGCGGTGCCCCCGAGGTATGCGAACTGCTCGATAAGGAGGGTTCTTGCTTTGTTCCGCGCACTGGCGATTGCGGCTGCCAGCCCGGCAGGCCCTCCACCGACTACAATGATATCATATTCGCCGAAAACATCGATTTCCTTGGCGGGCTCGAGATATTTCGCCATTCTTATTCCTCCCTTTTTGATCAAGATCCCTCACAAAGCTTCGCCTTGAGCTCCATATAGTAGAGGAAGTTGTCGTAGGATATATCTGGTGGGAATGTGTGGTCCAGGTGGGGTATATAGCCTCCTTGGGCTATAAGTTCCGGTATCTTGTAGTGGAGTTCCTTTTCTCTCTCTTTTTTACCCTTCGTCAGCTCCCTTTTATCGATTCCGCCCGCAAGGAGGAGGTCCCTTCCGTATTCTTTCCTGAGCTTCACCGGGTCCATGTCGGCAGCCGCCTCGAGCGGCCATGTGGTGTTTATGCCTGCTTCGAGGAAGAGCGGAATCAAGTCTTCGACGTTTCCATCGCTGTCAAGCCAGATCATATCTATGCCATGGCTTCTCAGGTAATCGGTTATTTTCCTGTATCTCGGCAAAAAGAGCTTTTTGAACATATCGGGCGAGACGAGCGGACCCGTTTTGAAGGCCATATCCTCGAAGAAGTTGAAGTAATCTATATCGACATCGTTCACCGCTCTGGATGTCACGCTTATGAAGAAATCCACCATAAAGTCGAGCATCTCCTCTATGAGATCGGGCTGGTCGTAGAACGCGTATGAGAGGTTCACGGTGCCCATCCACCTGCGGAGGCCGCTGTAGAGGCCGAATGTGCCGTTTGTGAGGAGGCAGAGGGGGTAATCCCTTTGATTCCAGCAGCGTACCCTGTCATCCCACCAGTTCGGATACCTTACAGGGGAGGTGGGATCGTAACGTTTTTTCATTTCTTCGAAATCTTTTCTGTCTTTCACGGGAAACTCGAGGTACTGGTCCATCGACGGCCTCGTACCCCTTACGGTCCCTTCCTTTATGGCTTTCGTTACTATTCCTTCGCGGTTTCTGGCCACGACATACCTTTCGGTCTCCTCGATCACTTCGTCCTCGAAAGCGGGTACCATCCCGACATTTATGGGTATGAAATCCCGTCTGTCCATGTCGAAGTATTCTTCCCCCACGAACCAGTTGTGGTAGAGTACATCCTGTGGGAGACCTTCAGCGAACCATCTCTCTATGGTCTGCCCCCAGAGCCCGAGCTCGTAGTTTGGCACGCGGTCAACCGGCTTGAAGTTGAAGGTTGCCAGATACCTTTCCCTGGAATTCATAGGTTCCCTCCTGAAGTTTTATGCCATCTAAATTTAATGAAATAAGATATCCCTCTCGCTGTCATTGTTGTATAGAAACACCTCGCCGAGGCGTCTCCAAAAAGCTTCCCAGAAATATAGACCCCTGTATTTTCTATGTCAACAGAATAGATCGAAATAAATCGATCGCTTACTGGTTTTGGCATTTGAGGTGGGGGGTTTAGATAGAGGCAAAACTGAAAAGTAGAAGGGCAAAAGTGGAATAAGCACCAACAGAAGCTTGATTTCACCATACCGTGTAAGGGCAGGGCATGCCCTGCCCCTACGAAGATTAATGATATGTGTAATACGATAGACAGAATTTCGTATTCTGATTATCGCTCTCGGTTTTGTGCATCAAATTGACAAAACGGGATAATTTATTTATAATGAATCCTATAGGGAGAAAACATTAGCTTTCCGTCGATCGAATTTGTCAAGCTTAACAAGGGGAAGAAAAGAGGAAAGTCTCCGGGAGGTTTGGAGGATGAGGATATTTCATGTGCTCCTATTGGTTACTTTGTTGCCTTCGCCCGCTCCGCAGTCTGAAGAGGGACCGGACTATTTCCCGCTGCAGGTGGGCAATACTTGGACATATCTCCATGAGATGAAAGGTCAATCCGAAACAGGTGAACCTTTGGAGGTAGAGGATTATGCGACTATTACAATAACAAAGACCGTAGAGTTTGAGGGAAAGGTATATTACTATTTCAGTGGAGAGTATATATGGACCGACATCTGGTATATGCTTGACAGGCTATATCGCAAATCAGAAAATGGCAACGTATGGGAATTGAGCTATTACAAGTATGAAGGCGGTGGTAATGTAGTGGTACAGGATCCTATACGGGAATATCGTCTTTATAACTTTTCTTCGGGAGAAAAGGCTACCTCTAAAGTAAGCGTTCCTGCTGAGGAGTTTGATGGTTACTGGTTTTACTTGGGGGATCCAGGTTATGAAGCTATCAGCATCTTATTAGCTCCTTCAATAGGTATGGTTTACGAATATACAGACACTGACTTTGGACAGAACAATAAGCTTTCCCTTGTCCATGCGATTGTCAATGGGAGAGAGTATGGTATAGTCTCTGTGAAGCCATCAAGCTGGGGAAGGATCAAGGCTCTTTTTCGGTGAAAGGACATCTACCACAATCTATTTATAGACGGTATCACGGTGCCTTATTTGGAATTTGTGAAAAATTCCCCTTACTGTCATTGCGATATAGAGACGTCCCGGATGAACATTGAAAATTTATTCGGGCAACAGTCTCTATAACCTCTCTTCATTCCTTCCTCCGAATGTGGAGAGAGGTCAGGTAGGAGGTAAGAAAAGAACCGAAGCGTTTGTCATAGTAGGGGCAGGGCATGCCCTGCCCCTACGAAGATTAGTGATATGTAATACGATGGAGAGAACTTCGTATTTTGATTATTGCTTTCGATTTTGTGCATCAAATTGACAAAATGGGATAATTTATTTATAATAAATCCTGGAGGGAGAAACCATTAGCTTCCCGTCGATCGAGTTTGTCAAGCTTAACAAGGGGAAGAAAAGAGGAAAGTCTCCGGGAGGTTTGGAGAATGAGGATATTTCATGTGCTCCTATTGGTTACTTTGTTGCCGTTCTCAGTTGGTCAGACTGAAGAGAAACCGGACTATTTCCCGTTACAAATTGGCAATAGCTGGACTTACATTCAAAGAGAATACGATCTTAGCTTGACATCAATTGATACGATCGTAGTGTCCATAACTGAAGTGAGGCAAATTAGCGGAAAGGAATACTATTTTTTCAGTAACGGCGAAGCATATCGCAAGGGTGAGGATGGAAATATTTGGGAATACTTCTATGGTCCTCGCGATAGTATGGAGGTTTTAATGTATGACTTTTCGTCAGCACCTGGCGAATGGTACGAGTATGAGATGCTTCTCTGGGGTGATGATAAAACATTGATATTCCGAAGTGAACCCAGTACCCATTATACCGAAGGAGGAAATTTCCCAAATAGCATCGGATTCATCATGATCCCAGAGCTGGGAGAAGGATCGTCTGCAGCTGTCATGGCTCCTGGTATAGGCCGGATCTATTTTATGCATGCCGGCCTTGCTCGTGGTGAAGTTAGCTCTTCTCTTCTTAGAGCAACGGTGAACGGTGTAAATTATGGCCGACCTGTGTCCGTTGAGAAAGGAACCTGGGGTAGGATAAAATCTCTTTTTAGGTAAGGTGAGTAGGTATGAGAAACCTGTCTATACTTCTGTTAGTTGCCCTGTTCCCTTCCTTTGCTCTTCAGGCTCAAGAGAAACCGGACTATTTCCCGTTACAAATTGGCAATAGCTGGACCTATATTCGAAGAGAATATGAACATCTGATTGGTTTGAAATCAATTGATACGGTCACAGTATCTATAACGGAATTAAAAGAAATTCATGGAAAAGAATACTACTTCTTCAGTAACGGCGAAGCATATCGCAAGGGTGAGGATGGGGATATTTGGAGATATTTCTATGGTCCTCGCGATAGTATGGAGGTTTTAATGTTCAACTTCTCATCAGCGCCTGGCGAGGAGTACGAGTACGAGTATGACATGGTTATCTGGGGTTATAAAACATTGATATTCCGCAACGAACCTTGTACCCATACTACGGAGGGAGGAGATTTTCAAAATAGCATCCCATTTGTCCTAATCCCAGAGTTAGTAGAAGGATCATCATCTGGAGCTGTCATGGCTCCTGGTGTAGGACGAATTTATTTCTGGGTTACGGGTAGTTTCCCTGGTGATGAAGTTAATTTTTCTCTTCTTAGAGCAACAGTGAATGGGGTAAACTATGGTCAAATTGTGTTCGTAGAAAAAGAGACCTGGGGCAGAGTGAAATTGCTTTTTAAGCGTCTACTCGATAAATAGGCTCTTAAAGTTCATTATCTTATATGGCTTTCAAAGTCCACATAGGGACATCCGGGTGGTCATACGACCACTGGAGTGGTGTCTTCTACCCTGAGGGACTCCGTCCGTCCGAAAGGCTCAGCTTTTACTCGAAGCATTTCTCCTCGGTTGAGATCAACAGCTCCTTCTATCGTCTCCCTTCGGTGAAAACTCTTGAGGGCTGGGGGAAAACCGTCCCCTCAGACTTTTCTTTCTCAGCCAAAGCAAGCAGGTTTATAACGCATGTCAAGAAGCTCAACGACTTCGAAGAACCTGTCGGAAATTTCACGGATAGGATGCGTTCTCTGGGGGGTAAGCTCGGCCCCACGCTCTTCCAGTTTCCACCTAGGTGGCACGTAAACACGGAAAGGCTTACTTTGCTTCTCGACTTCCTCCCGAGGGACCTCCAGTATGCCTTCGAATTCCGTGACAGGAGCTGGTTGTCGGATGAGATCTACGGCGTTCTGAGGGAGCATAATGCAGCGTTCTGCATATTCGATATGCCGGACTTCACTTCCCCTGTGGAAGTAACTTCCGACATAGTTTATGTGAGGATGCATGGCGGGAGGTTCCTCTACGCCAGCAGATATTCCAGGGATGAGCTTAAGGGTTGGACTGAAAGGCTCGGCGAGGTGGCAGCTAACGGGGTTAAGGACATCTATATCTACTTCAACAATGACGCATACGGCTATGCCGTTGAAAACGCGAGGGAAATGCTGGAGATATGGGTGAAAATATGAGGGGGTAGGCATTGTATCCGGGAGATGGAAGCGGACATCGTACGATATTGGGAACGAAAGCTTAACTGAGAGAGGACAGGCCCTTCAATGTTTTTATCTTCCTACTTTACCGTATTCATCACCCGGTTGGTGATAGATCCTTCCTGGGTCAGGGCGAAGACCACCAGGTTCACGCCGAACTGAAGCTGCCTCGTGTTATCCCATGCCCTCAGAAAGGTCCAGGCGCCCTTAGGGTCTTCCCAGAAACCCCAGGGCTCTGTGTAGTCCTTGTTACTCATGATACCCACCAATCTATCCTCGATATTTACCCCGTCCAGGTGATCGTGGCAAAAAGGTGGAATGTTGTCGCCGGGGATTATATGGTTCCAGTAGTCGGCGCCTATGGGCGGGCCATCGTCGAAATCGAAAAAGCAGTGATAGATCGGGTGGTCGTTGGGTATAGGGACGAATGTCCAATCCCTGCCGTGCATTATTCCCTGCGCTGCAAGCGCATCCTTAAAAACCTGGCGGAGGCTGAGGTCGCCGGGGTTCCCCACAGCGCACATTCCATCGTCCGCAAACAGAAATCCCCCGCTGAGAAGGTATCTCCCCAGGTTCCGGGCTTCGGACTCCGTGAGGCTGAAGGGCAACCTGTCCTCAATATAGATCCAAGGGATCTTCATCAGTTCATCCGAATCTATATTGATCTCTCCAGCCACGTCTGTTTTAATATCTGTATATTCGTTCATCGCTCGGGCAAGCCGGACCTGCCCCCTAACGATCCTCGCCCTCAGGTCGTCCCTTCCAGGGAGCACGCGTTTCATTACGGAATTTCCCACCGCCATGTGGAAGAATCCCCTTATTTTCCTTTTGTCATGTGGATCCTGAATCACCATGGCCTGGTAGCGTCCCGTATCAAGTGCATCGATGTCGAGCATTTCCAGGGACATGTCCACCACATCTTTCGGTTCCTTCGCCCCAGAGATTGCCATTGATCCGGCGGTAGGCTCAAGACAGGCGTCCCAGGACACCGATCTCTGCTGGATCCCGGGTTTCGGCTTTGCCAGGCTGTTAAGCACCCTGAGCGGCTCGGACGAAAAAAGTGCCTCACGCCTGCTGAATTTCGCTTCGATATGTAAGATTTTCCTCCTCATCGGCCTTGGCTTCGGCTTGGCCCTCTTCCTGAGTTCCAGAGGCTTCACAAGACGCGGCTCACGCTTGACAAACTTCGTTGTCAGAGGCTTAAGGGCCCTCTCTTCGTGACTGAAGGTGCCAATGGTGGCAAGGAGAAGATGGACTGCGGCAGCGAGGAACAGGCTGGTCAGAAGGGCTTTCCAGCTTCCGGCGAGGAGCGGTCTGAGCTCCAAGAACAGGGCGGGACGTATGAATCGGGATGGTTTCATCTTACTTTCTCCATGCGGATGCTATCTACAAATAATGTAAAATTATATCCCACATATGTCAAGGAGAAAGTAAAAATCCCTAACCCTTCCCCACTTTTACGAAATGTCCCTACGAATATATCTCGCTCTGGAGAAATCAATTCACAGGGACATTCAATAATGTGTGTGCCTACCGGGATCACCTCCATACGGAGTTGAGCTGAGATCTAAGTGGCCCATCCTCCACTGAGGTACGATGCCCCGCATACCTCGGAGAACCTGAGCTCGCCTTTCCCATCGGCGGAGGTGAGAATTCTCTCTTCGGGATTCAGCTCTGATGGATCGGGTCCCCTGCGGAGCGCCTCCTCGAGAACCCTTCCTCCCGTACAGGTTGGTTTTCCAATCCCGAGTATGTTGAGAACTGTCGGTGCCACGTCTATTAGCCCGCAGGGGATATCGCTTTCGAGCCTGGACTTGAAATCAGGACCGAAAGCTACCATAGTTATGTTCATATTATGAGGGCTGAGATCCCCATGTGTCGCAGTGCCACCGCTTCTGGTCCTACCCCTTATACCGAACTCGTTGGGCTCATCGTCCCAGGCTCCTGAGAAGAGTATGTCCGGCGACCTTTCATGCGACTGCCACACGGAATCTCTTGGAAAGCAACCCAGGCGTGAAGCTATATCCGCATCCGCGAATACTGCCCCAACCCATTCCGATTCCTGGAGGAAACAGGCTATGTCCTCCGCCCGCCTCCTGCCACAATTAACGTAGATCTCATGGCCTCCGATGACGCTATCCCCTGATCCAAAGCCGCTCTTGAGCCCGGCAGCTATAAGTTCTCTCTCCAGATCTGGTCTTCCGAGGCTGGTGGAGAATCCGTGGTCCGAGATCAGGAATATATCGGTTGAACCCTCCATATCGAGCTCTCTGAGCTTCTCGATTATCCTGCCGAGGCGCTCGTCCTGCTCACGTATCGCCTGGAGGCTCAGGGGCGATCCGAGACCGAACCTGTGCTGTGTATGGTCCGGGTCGGAGAGCCAGAGGTGGGCGAGGGATGGTCTGAGCTCCTCCAGCACATAGTTGCAGAATATATCCACGATCCAATCGTTCCTGCCCGTATTGGGTCTGTTGTCCCCCGGCGCGGGACCGAAGCGCCCGAGTATAACTTCTGCAAGCTCCTGGGGATATATCCCTTTCGGATGTATTACCGGGCCGTTGAGTTTGTGGTTCTGTACAAAGGCTGATCCGGTCGATCCGGAGCTTGCAACGGCCATTTTGAGCCCTGCTCCGTTTAGGATCTCGCCTATGGACGGGACGGAAAACAGCTTTCCCCCTGAGATTTGATCTATAGAGCTCAGGTTTTCTTTCTTGCCCGCCGACAGGATCTTAAATGGATCTAGCTCAGGAACGTAAAGCTCGTTAGCAACGACCCCATGGGCTCCGGGATGGTTTCCGCTCACGACGGATGCAGCATTTACCCTTGTTGCGCTCGGGAACTCACAGTGACTTCTGTTAAACTTTATCCCTCTTTCCGCAAGCCTGCACAGGTTCGGGGTGATGTCATCGCTCACGAACTCGGGTCTGAGCCCGTCCCAGACTATAACCAGTACCGTTTTACCCATCTCGATTTGCTCCTCGCTTTGGCTTGTGGTCTCAGAGTGGCGTCCAAAAACAGCGCTAATATAATCAGGTCTGACCGAATCTTCAAGTGAAGTAAGCAGAGCGGAAATTTCGATTTCCAAAATCTCAGATCTCTGTACGGGGAAAAGTTATCATTTTCCGATAAGATCCAGCAGTCACTGAGCGTGAAGGGGACATTAAAGCTGTATCTGGGTAGATTTTCGACCTCAACTCTGCAAATGCTATCAGTTTTTGATAAATATCTTGATCTTCACTATGGGAGAATACCCGGCTCCGGTCCAAGTGTTTAAAGGCTTCTTTTCAGTTTTTTCCCTCCCCGGGCAATATGGCCCGTTTCTTGCAGGGGTTAAATTCAGTTCATCTTCGGGAGTGTATCCAGCTAAAAGTGATATGTTCTTTCAGGTAGCGTCGAAGGGGGCTGGTTCACGGCGGTCGAAGAGAAAGAGACAGAAGGAGCGTCAGTCGGGGTGTATTGGGATTTGGTATGTAGCATAGCTCCGTATGAGAGGGGGTGAATGGGATGCCTCAGGATTATGAATCGCCGGCCATCAGTGCCATAGGTGGCGAAGATGAAGTGCAGCCAACTACCATCGTTGCGGTAGCAGCGGCCGTTGTGGTTGTTGGTGTGGCTGTTGTTTGGGCGGGAGTGCTCTTGATAGAGTTCTGGATAGCGGCTGGGGAGCCAGTTTGTTGAGCTATATTGAAGGGGTGGGAAGGAATGCTCATGGCGATCTTTTTCACCCCTGAAGGTAGTTTCAGTGTTGGCCCTCAATTTCTGAAGGATCCAGGTATGAGCAAAAAATCTGACGATTTCTGCAAGTGGAACCATTGTGGAGAGACCCAAATATTTCCGTTATCGATCTTTTGAATTACACGAAACGCATTTTAGCTCTTGTAAATTTTGTGAACCTTAGCGGGGGCGAACGCCGGTTGCCCCTACAGTATCGCAGGGACAACCTATGCCAAGGTTCGGTCGCACGAACTCTCGAGATTCAAATTGCGTTTACTATAGCTTTCAGAGGGCATAGCCAAAATCTTTCGGGTGGGATACTATTATGGACAGGGATATAGACAGGGTAGGGAGGATTCTAAAAGGTCCGATTCAAATGGCATGGGATATCACCAACAGATGTAATTTCCGATGTCTTCACTGCTTTAACTTGAGCGGAGCCAAATTACCACGAAACGAACTGAGTGACCAGGAAGCAATTCAGGTGGCTGAGGATATTGCAGCCATGAAACCTCTCGGGATTTGTTTATGTGGCGGTGAGCCTTTACTCAGGAAGGCCCTGGTTCTCAGGGTAACGGAGATCCTTTCCGCCTGTGAAGTCAAGGTGAGCATGGTAACTAACGGTTTCCTCCTTGGGAAAGCGGCCGCCAGACAGATTTCGGGGTCAGGGATGCGCTTCGTTCAGGTAAGCCTTGACGGTGCAACGAGCCAAAGCCATGAGAAGCTGCGCGGCGTTAAGGGGAGTTTCGATAAGGCTGTAAAAGCCCTTGAGAATCTAAGGAGGGAATCCATAGAGACAGCTATCGCCTTCTGCCCTACAAAGTTTAACATCGGTGAATTTGAAGACTGTCTTGATTTGGCCCATGAACTGGGGTGTCGGAGGGTCAGGGTCCAACCTCTGATGATCATGGGAAATGCCCTTGTCAATTCCGATATTTTGCGGCCTACCCCGGAGCAGTATCGTGAGCTGGTGGAGATAATAAAGCTGAGGGTAGCCGCCGAGCCCAAGAAAATTGATATAGAGTGGGGTGACCCGGTATTTCACTTTCGCCAGATAGATCATCTCGGCCTCTTATATACAGAGATTAAGTCCGACGGCTCCATCGGGATTTCCACCTACCTGCCGATTTTTCTGGGCAACCTGAGGAAGCACTCCCTGTTGGAATATTGGGAGGCTGGTCTCTACCATGCGGGCAGGTTACCGATTGTGCAAGAGCTCTCACAGAGGATCAGGAGTGTGGAGGATTTATCAAGGATCGATCCCATACCCTTTTATGAATACGGTGACTATATTCGGCTTGATCTCATCGATGATGGAGATGAGCTTCTCAGCCTTAAGATGGTGGACTTCATGCAGAATCCCCATTCTGCACTTTCGCTTTAGCTTTTTGATTTTATCTGTTACAATTTCGCATCCCAAGCTGGAGATAGAAGATGAAAGAGTTTATCCCTTTATTGAGCCAGGATAACATACCTTACGTCAGGGAGGAGAAATCCGGATTCTTCACAATCTTGCTGAAAGGTAGACCTGAGAAAAACGTTCAACTGGTTAACGCTACAGCCAAGTTCATCATGGACTCTTGTAACGGCGTAAATTCTATAGAAGATATTGTGGCTCAGTTGGAGCAAAAATACCCGGAAGCGTCAAAATCTGCGATTCACGAGGATGTACTGAAAGCCCTGCAGGTCTTAGATGATCTCGGTCTGCTATCTTGGAAAGGTGAGAATCCCTTCAAACAATCTACAGGGAAAGGTTCGAAAGAAACTCGGGTTTATCGTGCTGAGGAAGGTGATTTTGGACAATTGTGTGAACTGATCGAGGGACTCGGCGTTTGCGATTTGCCCTTAGAGAGTAACGGTAACATATTTTATATAAACCCCTTTGTAGTGACTCGACTTTACGATACGAATATTTTAAGGCCGAGATTTTTCAACCATCAAGAGGATTTTTTCATTCTGACGGAGTGCGATAGGCCATCGGGGTTTCTCTCTATAATGAATTCCCGACCATCCGCCCGTATCGCTCAGATCTCTTTAGTGGCCCTGACCATTCCCCACGAGGCGCACGACGTGGAGAAGATCATCTCTTCTGCTGTAGGGATAATAGCCGACAGATCCATGCTGACAAAGCTTAAGTGGGTCATTCCCTCTGAGGATTTTCCCCTGACAGATTTGGCGGAGCGATCGGGTTTTAAGAAGGAGGCTACGCTGTACCATGAAATAGATGAAGATAAACACGTGGATATTTTCAGCAGGTTTTTTGTCTCAAAGTAGAGGCTCTCTCCGGGTAAGTTCAGAGCCCCTATTATCCGAATGTGAGGCTATCTTTTCTGTTCATGAGGAATAGCCACAATCGAACCTTCATGTGAGTTTTCAGCGCTTGGCCATCAGCAGTTAGCCAACAAAATCTGAATGCTGATTGCTTAACGTTTACCTCAATTAGTGTCATCTTCAGGAAAGATGGTATTACATAGAGTATTTCAATCTCAAACCCAGGAAAGGAGGGAGATTTATGGGATCCGTCCCCGAAGATATTGTCCTCACCGCGGCTATCGTAGGTATAATTTTCATCCTGGGGGGACTGTTTATGCGTTTTTTGGCCCCCAGAATGCGTCCGAATATCCTCATAGGAGCGAGGCTTGGATATTCTTTGAAAAGCAGGGAGAATTGGAGGGCGACGAACCGTTTTACAGGATCATTATTCGTCGCCTCCGGAGTGATTATCATCGCTTTGCCATATTTACTATCCTTGCTTGGTATCCTGCGCTACTTCATTTTGTCCTTGTTCTTGATAATCGGGTTTGTTGTGGTCCGCTCTTACCTCTATTCCCGGAAGTTTTATTTGGAGAAGGAATTGCCCAAGAAGGGGAATGGTAAAAGCAGAGCTTGATTTGAATCCTTTTATATCTGAGGTTTCCATGTATCGGATTCCGGTTGAGAGGTGGCCATATATCTTTGATCCGATAGTTATCTGCTTCCTGATTGCTATTTCCCTGTATCTCCTTCTCAGGATGAGATCTTAGAAAACTTCATTCTGGTCTGAGGTCCTCCTGCCGTCTGTAATGATTTTGACATCGCTCGTGTTCGTACATGACCTCTACTCTGCCCACACAATGGGTTGTTCAATTGAGTCTGACAGGGTTGTCATAAAGTATGGGCTCTACCGTAAGGAGATACCGTTTAAGGCAATAGAAGAAGCGGACATAACCGGGCTCAGTGGGGAATATGCTCCGAGATTTAAGACTCTTGGGATAGCCCTGGGTGGCTATAAGGTGGGTTGGTTCAGGCTCAAAGGCTATCCTAAGGCCCTCCTTTTCATCGGTAGAGGTTCTTCGGAACTCGTTCTTTTAAGGTCAGGGGGCATCCCGGTGCTCATTGGCGTTGAAAATCCGGACAAATTCTTGCGAAGGTTACGTCTGGCGACGGGGAGATGATGTTATGGTATCCAGGGCTGCTATCTCGGAGGAGCTTTTCACCGGTCCCATATCCTATAAGTTCGATATACTCAGGGTGGACCCAAGTGGGATCAGCCAAGTAGGGAATTGCAGCTACAGAACGCTCCAGAATGGAGATATTTTGACTGTAAGGGTATCTTCCATGGTTTTTCTATCTCAGGGAAAGCTCTTCGAGAAGAAGGAGCTTTATATGTCACGGGCGGATTTTGCCCCGGTATCCTTCTCGGCCTTCCTGGATGGGCCATCTGGGAAGACACTGGTTAAGTCATACTATCGGTTCTCTTCTTCCCTCAGCCATCTCCGCCCCCTGAACCTTGATTTCTACCGGACGATATCTGTAGACATCGCGCATGTACCCGAGGGTTCCGGAGGGTGTTTAACGAAACAGAAGCTTATAATAGAGAAGCGCCCATATCTCGTCGATAGCCTCTCTGTTGTCGAGCTCGTGAGATCTATGGTAGCTGCGGGGAGACCGGCCGAGCGAAAGATCGTCTTTGATACGGTTTCTGGGCTCTACCTGGATTGCGACATATCGTACATTCCCGAAGACGAGTCCGACACTGTTTCAGGTTGCGCCGGCTACAGGGTAAGATCATACAGCAGGAAATTGGATATATATTTCGATGAGGAATTCTACTTCGACAACTCTCCACCGTTCGTATTATTGAGGCACAGGAAACCTTCACAGATTATGGAGATATCGGAATGGTCCGTCCAGGATCGCCCCTCGGACATATGAGGAACTTCCTCGGTCTTTCGAGGTTCCTGAAGCCTTACTGGAAGAGAGGAGCCTATGGTTCCATATCCGCCATTCTGGGGGTTATGCTCATGCTTCCCCTGCCGCTCTTGTCCATATATGTTATAGATTACATCATACCCCAGAAAGATCTAAGAGCCCTTGCGTTCATATCTTCCTTTCTCCTCCTGATAATTCCCCTGAGGATAGCTCTTAACCTGGCACAGACCTATTCCTTCCAGAGTTTTAACAGAAGGGTGATGTTCGATCTCAGAATTGCCCTCTTCCGTCACCTGCAGCAGCTCTCACTTCCCTTTCTACAGGGAAACCAGCCCGGATATCTCGCATTCCGGATAAGCGATGATGTTCGCCATCTCGATTCCCTCTTTGCTGAGACCTACGTCAAGGTCCTGGTGGATCTGCTGACTCTTGCGTTCGGGGCGGCTGTCATATTCAGGATGAACTGGAGACTATCGCTCTTGTCGCTCTCGATCATGCCTTTTCTCTGGTCAAACAGCTTTGTCCTGGGAGGAAGGCTCAGGGCACTGACGAGGGAGTTGCAGGAGGTACGTGCCGCGGTAATATCCAGGCTCGTGGAAAGTATTGCCGGTTCCCTCGTGACGAGGGCTTTCCGCAGGGAAAAGTCGGAGCTTCTCAAGATGATCAGAGGGAGGAGGGAGGAGATATATATCGAGCTGAGGGTAGGTATTGCAAAGACGGCATTCGGTTCCATAGAGGCCCTTGTAAGCTCAGCAGGTTCCGTGCTGATACTTTGGTATGGCGCATCAGAGATAATCCACGGGAATCTTTCCCTCGGTCAGTATGTTGCCTTTAACGCATTCCTCGGCTACGTGTACGGGCCACTCAAATCGTTGGCAGGTATATACTTCAATGTACAGCGCTCCCTGGGGGCACTTGAGAGGGTGTTCGGACTGCTTGATATGCCCCCTGCTGTGAAGGATTGCGGAAACGCCAGACCTCTGGGGAAGATAGAAGGAGAAATGGCATTTGAGAGTGTGAGCTTCGCCTATCCTGGGGGACGTCCTGTTCTTAAGGAGGTGAGTTTCAGGATAGACCGGGGCGAGAGGATTGCGGTGGTCGGTGAAAGCGGGGCAGGCAAGAGCACACTTTTGAGCCTCATCTGTCGCTTCCACGATCCGGGCTCGGGAAGTATATCCTTAGACGGTCGTGACATCAGTGAGATACCGCTCAGATCGCTCAGGGATGCTATCTCCTTTGTGGAGCAGGGGGTTTTCCTGTTCGAGGGATCGGTCTGCGACAACATACGTTTCGGCAAACCGGGTGCGAGCCGCGATGAGGTGATGGAGGCTGCCAGGATCGCGAACTGCCACGATTTCATAAAGAAGCTCCCGGAGGGATACGACACCGATATCCGCCGCCTCGGAGGGAGATTGTCCTACGGTGAGCGCCAGAGGATATGCCTTGCCAGGGCTTTCATAAGAAATCCAGGTATACTCATCCTTGATGAGGCGATGTCCGCTATAGATTCCGAATCAGAGAGCCGCATACGTGAGGCAATGGTAAGGGTGATGGAGGGAAGGACGGCGGTTTTCGTTTCCCACAGGCTCTCCACGGTTATGACAGCCGATAGGGTTGTCGTTCTCAGGTGTGGTACCCTGATCGAGAAAGGGGAACCGCGTGAGCTTGTGGAGAGGGAAGGATATTTCCATCTTCTCTTCGGAAGCCAGTTCAAGGAAGCCGGGCTTGTGTCTGTGAGGGCCGGATGAAGAACTTCTATAAGGTTTGAGCAATGGCCAGGGGAATACGCCAGGGCATAATAGCCGATAGGTTTATAGCCTCGTTTACACTGGCTGCTGGCGCAGTCATGCTGGGGTTCTTAGCTTTGGCCTTCTTCCTGAGGGTTGAACTTCAGCTCTGGGGGAACGGAATAGTCTACGCCGATAGTCCTCATGAGGTTGTTGCAGAGCTCTATATGGATATAGGGAGGTTTTCCAGTGTCTCTCCGGGGCAGAAGGCCGTCCTGGTTCTCGGAGGTGGAGATACGTTCTCCGGGAAGGTTCTTTCCAGGTCGATCAGTCCGGGTCCCGGCTCCGGATCTCCTGTCCTGATAGTCAGCGTTGGAGAGTTCGGTGCTGGTGATGAAGGGCGTCTCCTTTCACTTGTCCGCAGGGAGGGAAAAATCCCGCTCAGGGGGAGAGTTCTTATCTCAGAGAAGAGAAGGTTAATGGAGGTTGTGGTGAAATCTGCTTTTAGAAAGTCATCCCTCAGTAGGATGTAGAGTCGGAGGTGCAACATGAGATCGTTACAGATTCTTGTAGCTTCTCTCATTATGTTTCCTGGGGTTGCCGCCCCCTTACAGACAGGTGCGGAGCCCGAGATCGGCGATTTTTGGAAAGCTGGAGAAATCCGAAACTATGTTTTCAGAATGGGGAATGTTGAGATAGGGAGGCAGTCCAACAAGCTCGTGCAGGTTAAGGACACGTTCTACACTTTCGAACAGAGCCTTTGGCTCGACCTCAGTGGAATTGGGAAAAGCGTCAAACTTAAGCAGAAAGCTACCCTCTCGGTCAATCCACATGGAGCCCCTCTGAGCTACTCCCTCACCGGTGGTGAAATCTCGCTGGACATCAGTTTCGAGGAGGGATATGCGGATGTAGCTATACGTTCCGCAGGTATGGAGGAAAATAGGAAAATCCCCTGCATTGGCAAGAAGACATTTATTATCGACCAGAACTTCGTGGGAGATCTGAACCTGCCACTCTGTCTGATCGATATGGAAAAAGGAGTGAAAATCCCATTCCACATGTTTGTCCCCCAACTTCTGAAGGGAGTATCCACGGAGATTGAGATCTCTGGCTCCGGTGTTTCAGAAGATGGTCATATCATATATTTGGGAAAGATGACGCCTCCAGGATGGTCAATATGGGTTTCAAAGGATAGAAAGCTCCTCAAAGCACATGACGCTGCAACGAATCTTACGGTGGAGCTTGAAAGATGAGGGATGTGGCTTGAGGGCTCAGTTTTCTTGATCTCTTTCGCGGCCGCTGAAAACAAGGTCCGCATCTTCCAGTTTTTCCTCAAGAAATATAGATCCCGTCAGGATTCATGAACTATAGAAAAATTCTGGAAATCCCAAAATATAGAGATGAGCAACAGCTTATGCCATTACTTCAAGACATTGTGATGCAAAGAGATTTTAGGTTTAGTTAACCTCAGCAGGGCAAATCAAAGTGCTACTATATCTTGTTACTTTGAAAACATAATCGCACTACATCTTGTTAAATAACAGGAGTTACGCAGTTAATGGAAAGATCTATAGAATGAAATAGCCAAAGG
>CAZTBA010000019.1:5166-26747 GCA_964611725.1 uncultured bacterium | reverse complement strand
CATAGACCTATGCCTGCCGAATCTTCGGAAGGAGGCTCATTACCACTGAGGTAGGATGTATCATAAAGATCAGGAAGGCCAAGGCCATGTCCATACTCATGTGCCATAGCTCCCACGGCATGGTGGAACCCTCGAGCCATCTGCACCGATCCTCCTCTTATCCTTATGTAACTGGCTTCTGAAGACTCCGAGAGGTCATCTGTGATGAACTGACCGTCTATTCCAAGCGACGCCATTCCCGTGGCCGGACCCAGAAAAAAGTCATACGGGACATCCCAGAGGTTGATGAAGACGAAATCTATGTAACCATCATCATCCCCGGAGTTGGGGATCCCGTCAGGACCATCGTTATCAAACTGAGAGAAGTCTACAGAAGGATCACCGTCGGCTTTCTGGAGTATCTCGAGGCTGAGTGTACCATATCTGCTGTTACCCATGTAATAGGAAGCCATACGGTCTGCGGTATATCTCTTCTTTAGAGAATGACCATTTACTACGAGGGAATGGAAAGACATCTGATGGTAGAAATGGGAAAAGCTGCCTTCCCTGTCGATGTCGAAGAGGTAGTCGGCATAGTCAGGTGCCCACTCGCCCAGAAACTCCTCGTCATAGAACTTTGCGAATATGGCAACCACATCATGGCGACCTTTCGGGCTCAAATAGTTGCCATAAACTGTCTTGGCATTCGGCCCCAGGTCAGTCCCGGCACATATGAAAGGTGGGATTTCTTCCGCATAGGTGGGGACAAATAAAGCCAATATGATCAGGGGTGTCGATAGAAACCTTAAGGACAGCAACTTGTTGTATCATCTCCTCTTGATTCTCATAATATCTCGTTTTTGCTGTCTGGTAAATATAGAATTTTCTTGTTCCTTGAACGATACGAGGATCTCAGTTGTTCCAACAGTTAAGCGTGAACTCCAGGCCGAAGTTAGCCTTGGATCTGTCAGATGACCCAAAATCAAATATCGGTGTTGTCTTTTCATTGTAATAATAAACGAGATAAGCTGTTCTGAGACAAGACATGATTTTCCTTAGTCGGTTGAAATTACGTCAATACCTGGTAAAATTAAAAGTGTAGCGAGGATCTATTATCTGTTGCATAGTTGCGTCCACATAGTTCTTGCATGCACCTATATCCCTGCTTGATGAGGCTCTAAACAAAAAGGCCCGCTAATCCCCTGTAGGAACGGTTAGCAGACCATAGTTTTCAACTTCCATCACCTCCTAATAAGGAGATAGAGTTTAGGGGAAATCTTATGTTACAAATGTATTATAAAATAAACATCGCCTCCTGTCAAGACCTTCCTTCGAAAGCTGAGGACATAAATCAAGCTTTATCCTCCAACCTCGTCTTAGCTTTTTGTTCCATTCAAGGAATAGGACAATGAAAACCTTTAACGAATCTGTCTGATCGTGCTTGACATCCAACCCCTGTTCTGATTATAATTATGCCCGTAATCTCCTATGACACTGAATCGTTGCAGCGTGTCTGTGAGTTGCTCAGGGATCGAAACCCGTTAAGTGTAAGGTGACTGGTTTGGCGGTGGCTGACCAAATACGAAGGTGCTAAGCAGGTTGTTCGGAAACGCAAGGGTGACCGATAACAGGAGAGTGGAGGGAGTCTATAATGCCTAAGATCGAGAGAGCAATTGTCAAGAACCCCGTCCGTGATGTTGAGGGTTGGCAGAACACGGAGAGTGGTGGCCGGACCGAGATCGAGCAGGAAGTTGTGAGGATGCACGAGAACAACACTCCGCAGACCGTTGTGAAGTATGTAACGGAAGTTCACGAGTACTGGGCACCCTTCAACTACGATAACTTCTGCGTTGAGTTGGGACGTGTAGAGCCTTATTTGGGCGCAGAGTACAACAGCGATGGTGTGGAGCTCGATGTCCCGCCTTATGGTGCGATTACCTTCGTCGAAGATGAACCGATAGTTGGGGTTGAAGTGATCGGCAGTGCGTGTGTGCCGCCCGGTTATGTCCTTCTGTTCGCAGAGCCTTTGGAGTGGAAATACCCACGTTCCGGTGTCAAGATGAAAGTGGACGGTCTATGGGGCGAACATCTGCGTTGGGACATCTGGAAATCTGGCATTAACGAAGGGTGGCGTACTGCCGGAATGAGCTCTGCCATTTTCCGTCTGCCGGAATCGAGGAAAATCACCATCATGACGGGGAGCAGTCTTGATATAGCGGAGTATGATATTAAGAACATGCGCCATGATGCGCATTACTGCACGCGGATCATCCGTACGATAGTCAGGAAGGCATCCCAATAGGATACGGTCAAGCTTAAGGATTTGCCCTGAAAAGGAAAGGAGTACCTCTCATGCGCGTCAAACAATCGGTGTGCTATCCCATGTTGAAACCGGGAGACATGAGCTTCGAAGAACTGTTCAAGGTTTCTGCCGAGATCGGCTACGCTGCCGTGGAAATGTGGTCCCGCGAGGATAATTTCGAGGATATCGTAGCACTGGCTAGGAAATATGACCTGGTAGTCGCCAGTATGTGTGGCCACGCTTCACTCTCCAACGGCTTGAACAAACGCTCCGAACACGACCGGATCGAGAATGAGCTGAAGGAATCGATCGATATCGCTGCCAAAAATGATATCCCGGGTGTGATCTGCTTCAGCGGCAACCGGCAGCCACACCAGAGCGAGATCGAGGCCATTGAGGCCGTTGCCGATGGCCTCAAGCGAATCGCACCTTACGCTGAGAAGAAGGGCGTGAACCTGAATTTAGAGCTTTTGAATTCCAAGGTTGACCATCCCGGTTACCAGTGCGATCACACTGCCTGGGGTGTGGCGGTCTGCGAGCGTGTCAACAGTCCATGCGTGAAGCTGCTATACGATATTTACCATATGCAGATAATGGAAGGCGATGTGATCCGTACGATTCGGGAGAATGTAAAGTGGATCGGTCACTTCCACACAGCCGGCAATCCTGGGCGCAAGGATATGGATGATACGCAGGAACTGAACTACGCCGGCATCTGTAAGGGGATCGCCGACGCGGGCTACGATCTGTATGTCGGCCACGAGTTCAAGCCTAAGGGTGACCTGATCGAGGCACTGCGGCAGATTTTCCTGCTCTGCGATCAGGGTTGATCCGGCTTTGTACAGCTTTCAGCTCTCGGCATTCAGCCATCAGCTTTTGGACGATTGCCGATAGCTGACCACTGACGGCTTATGAGACGAGATTCAATCGCGACTGTTTTTTGCCGGGCAGAAGAAGTAATCTCATACTCGACTGAAATGGGTATTAGCAGGTATTCCTGTCTGACTGTTCCATGCGGCGTGGTTTAGATCACGCCGCTTTTGCTCATTAATATAACAGGGGGAACTGGGGATGAAACGGAAAAAGAAACCGCCAGAGGCGACAGATAAAGGTGCAGAAGCCATATCCTGCAATGATAAACCGGCCTATAAGGATCCCACCTTGCCGGTCGAAAAAAGGGTAGATGACCTGATTTCGAGGATGACATTGGAGGAAAAGATCTCGCAGATGCTTAACGACGCGCCTGCTATCGAGCGGTTGGACGTTCCGAAGTATGAGTGGTGGAATGAGTGTCTGCATGGTGTCGGCAGGGCGGGGATAGCGACCGTTTTTCCCCAGGCGATCGGTCTGGCCAGCACCTGGAACCCCGAACTGATCCACCGGATGGCCACAGCCACTTCGGACGAAGCGAGGGCCAAGCACCACGAGGCCCTCAGAAATGGGATCAGGGACAGATATACCGGCCTCACGTTCTGGTCCCCGAACATCAATATTTTCAGAGATCCGAGGTGGGGCAGAGGGCAGGAGACCTATGGCGAGGATCCGTACCTCACTGCGAAGATCGGGGTGGCCTTCGTTAAAGGACTCCAGGGGGATGATCCCAAATACCTCAAGCTCGTCGCAACGCCCAAGCATTTTGCGGTTCACAGCGGACCCGAAAGCAAGCGCCACGGCTTCGATGCGAGGGTTGATGAGAGAAACCTGAGGGGGACCTACCTTCCGGCTTTCAAGGCCTGTGTTCAGGAGGGCAAGGCAGTTTCGGTTATGGGCGCTTACAACAGGACCAACGGCGAGCCATGCTGTGCGAGCGAGACATTGCTGGAAGATATACTGCGCAAGGAATGGGGATTTGACGGATATGTGGTGTCTGACTGTGGTGCTATTCTTGATATCTACAAGCACCATCGTGTTGTAAAAACAGCGGAAGAAGCCTCCGCGATGGCCGTGAAAGCAGGCTGTGACCTGAACTGTGGTATGGCCTATGGTGCATTGCTCAAGGCCGTCAAGAAGGGATTGATATCCGAGGAGGTGATAGATAAATCGGTCAGACGCCTTTTCACTGCCCGGTTCCGGCTTGGCATGTTTGATCCACCTGAAATGGTCCCATATGCCGGAATCCCCTACGAAATGAACGACTGTCAGGCACACAGGGAACTGGCTCTGGAGACAGCCAGACAATCCATCGTCCTTCTGAAAAATGAAAATGACTTTCTGCCTTTGAGGAAAAATCTGAAATCCATTGCAGTGATAGGACCCAATGCCGATGATATCGAGGTCCTTCTGGGTAACTACAATGGCACTCCCTCGAAGGCTGTAACGCCCCTCGAGGGTATCAGAAACAAGGTCTCTCAAAAAGCCGAGATCCTCTGTTCCATAGGTTGCAGTATGAGCGGGAGATCCACCGAGTGCTTTGCGGAGGCTGTGGAAATTGCCCGGAAATCCGATGTAGTAATTATGGTCTTGGGCCTTTCAAACAAACTGGAAGGTGAAGAAGGCGCCGCAGAGGATTCCGAAGGTGGTGGCGATAGGATACACCTGGATCTACCAGGTGTTCAGGAGGATTTGCTCAAAGCTGTTCACGAAACCGGCAAGCCCATCGTCGTTGTACTGCTAAACGGGAGTGCACTGTCAGTGAATTGGGCGAATGAGCACGCGGCAGCCATAGTTGAGGCCTGGTATCCGGGTGAAGAGGGGGGCACCGCGATCGCTGATGTGCTCTTTGGAGATTACAACCCTGGAGGCAGGTTGCCTGTCACCTTCTATAAGTCTGTCGATCAATTGCCTCCTTTCACCGATTACAGAATGGAGGAAGGCAGTACATATCGCTACTTCAAAGGGGAACCTTTGTATCCGTTCGGATATGGATTGAGCTACACGAAGTTCAGGTACAGTGGTCTCCGTATAGTTCCTGGAATGGCGAGACCACCTGAGAATATCCGGATAAGTGTCAAAGTCAAAAACGTTGGTAGCCGCTCCGGCGACGAAGTCGTTCAGCTCTACGTAAGTGACATTGCCGCATCGGTCCCGGTCCCGATCAGACAGCTTCTGGGTTTCGAGAGGATCAGTCTGAAGCCTGGCGAGACGAGAACTGTCAAGTTTACACTGGTTCCAGGCCAGCTTTCCATTGTCGCCGCCAGCGGGAGACGTGTCGTCGAGCTCGGAAAGTTTGATGTGTCAGTTGGCGGTGGTCAGCCTGATAGTACCGGCATAGCTGAAGGAAGGGTTCTGACCGGGAGCTTTGAGCTGGTAGGGAGATGGATAAATGGATAGATGGATAATTAAGTAGATGGGTACGAGATTTCTTTTTCGGAGAAGTATATTTCTGACTTTCGCCTTTTACCTTCTGTTTGCTTTAAGCGGTTGTACCTTCGTCTTGAGAGGAAAAAAGGAGGGATCGGTGTTCTACGTTTCAACTGATGGGAACGATTCGTGGTCCGGGAAGCTCCCTGCCGCCAATCAGCAGGGGACCGATGGACCGTTCGCAACCTTCGAAAGGGCTCGCGATGCCATCCGTGTGTTGAAGCGGTCCGGACATTTGCCCGACGGAGGAATTACCGTCCGCATACGCGGTGGCATCTACGCCCTTGCGGAGACTTTTCAACTGACTGCCGAGGACAGCGGCACGCAGGGTGCCCCTATCGTCTATCGGGCGTATAAGGATGAGAAGGTGCGCTTAGTTGGCGGCAAGGCGATCTCCGGGTTCGGGCCGGTCGATGATCCGGCGATTCTCAGCCGGATAGACGAGCCGTATCGGGACAAAATACTTCAAGTCGATCTAAAAGCTCAAGGGGTTACGGATTTCGGCAAGATCATGCCCCGTGGTTTCGGCAGGCCGATATACAAGGCCGGTCTGGAACTATTCTTTCAGGGGAAACCTATGACGCTGGCCCGCTGGCCTAACCGTGGATGGGTTGAGATCGCTGAGGTACCGGCGGGAAAAGACGGAGGGAAATTTACATACGCAGGCGACAGGCCGAAGCGCTGGGCCGGTGCGGATGATATCTGGGTTCACGGATACTGGACGTGGGATTGGGCTGATTCGTATGAAAGTGTCAAGTCCATAGATACCGTGTCCCGGGAGATTACTACACATGAACCACATGGGATCTACGGTTATTCCCCCGGAAAGCGGTACTACGTGCTGAACATCCTGGAAGAGCTCGATGATCCCGGGGAATGGTACCTGGATCGCGGAACAGGCGTCCTCTATTTCTGGCCGCCGGGGCCGATTGGTGAAGGTGAGATGTTCGTCTCGATCCTGAGCGAACCGATGGTGTCCATGAAGGATGTCTCCTACATGACCTTGAAGGGCCTGACTTTCGAATACACCAGGGGCAACGCGATCGAGATGGAAGGCGGGACGTGCAATCTCATTGCTGGCTGCACCCTGCGTAATATTGGAAATGTCGCGATCACCGTCACTGGCGGAACGGAGAATGGCGCCGCCGGGTGCGACATCTATCAAGCGGGAGATGGCGGCATCAACCTTCAGGGTGGCGACCGCCTGAACCTCACGCCGGCCGGCAACTATGTGGTCAACAACCACATCTACGACTACAGCCGCTGGGTAAGGACTTATCGTCCTGCTGTCATGGTGAGTGGTGTGGGCAACCGTGTGGCACATAACCTAATCCACGATGCCCCGCATACGGCCATTATACTCCACGGCAATGAACACATCATCGAGTTTAACGAAGTTTACAATGTATGCGCCGAGACCGCCGACGTGGGGGCGTTCTATATGGGACGCGACTGGTCGCAGAGGGGAAATATTGTGCGCTATAACTATTTTCACCACCTCGGAAATATAGGTGGTATCGGTTCGATGGCTATCTATCTGGACGACTGGACCAGTGGCACGGTTGTCTTCGGCAATGTCTGTTATAAGGCGGGCCGCGCGGTTCTGGTCGGAGGGGGACGCGACAATATTATTGAGAACAACATCTTTGTCGATTGTGAGCCGGGAGTTCACGTAGATGCCCGTGGCCTGGGCTGGGCGAAGTATTACTTCGACGGGACGAATACGACGCTGGTGGACCGGCTGAATGCGGTGAATTACAGTGAGCCACCTTACAGCGTGCGTTATCCCGAACTGCTTACTCTTTACGACGACGAACCTGCCGTCCCCAAAGGTAATCTGATAGTGCGTAATGTTGCCTACGGCGGCAGGTGGCTGGATCTTCTCGATGGTCTCGATGACAGTATAGTTAACATCCAGGACAATCTTACAGATATGGATCCGAGATTCGTCGATCCGGATAATGGTAATTTTCAACTGAAGGACGACTCGCCAGCCTACAAGCTCGGTTTCAAACAGATCCCGATGGAAAAGATCGGCCTCTACAAAGATGAATATCGGACCGCTCTTCCAAACAATAGATAAGGCTGGCAATTTGGGAGGGCGATATTTGACGGAGGGTAGAATGGTAAAACTTCTCTCTGTAATCCCGTTTCTCCTGTTTGCTTCACTCACCTGGGCGGATGAGCCGCCACTGTCTGATCTGACATCCGAGGTGAAAGCGGAGCAACAAACTGGTTATGTGTATGGTCACGTTGTGGATAAAGGGACCCATAAACCGATACCGGGAGCCGGCGTACTCATAGAGGGTACCAGGATGGGGGCAGGCACGGACACCGCAGGTGTATTCCGGATCGAAAGGGTGCCTGTGGGGAGCCACAACCTGAGGTTCATGATGCTCGGGTACGAGACGCTGGTCAAATCGAATGTGGTGGTACCTCTCGGCAGAGGAGTGCTGGTGGAGGCCGCCTTGAAGGAGGTCCTGTTGGAAATGGGAATGATCAGTGTACGGGCCAGCTACTTCGAAAAGGCCAGGGATGCCGTGGTCACAACCCGGACTATGGATTTCGAGGAGATCCGCCAAGACCCGGGCAGCTCGGCGGACATACAGCGGGTCATGCAGGCGCTTCCGGCCGTGGTGTCAGGGTCCGACCAGCAGAACGAGATCATCGTCCGGGGTGGAATTCCCGGTGAAAATCTGTTTCTGATGGACGCTATCGAGATCCCCAACCCGAACCATTTCGCTTACCAGGGGACCGGGGGTGGACCCATCAATATGATCAACACCTACTTCGTCCGAGAGGTGGACTTCATGGCGGGTTCGTTTCCCGCAAAGTACGGCGATAAGGTCTCTTCCGTCATGGACATCTCGCTCCGGGAGGGAAACCGGGAGCGGATGGAGGGCAGCTTCGACCTGGGTATGGCCGGCGCTGGTGTGATGGCCGAAGGACCTTTGACCGGTAGGAAAGGCTCCTACCTGTTATCGGCCCGCAAGAGTTTCCTCGACCTTATAATATCGAGCACGGGCCTTACTGCAGTGCCCCACTACTATAGTCTTCAGGGCAAGGTGGTATACGATCTGAACGACAACAATAGGTTGCTCGTAAATGCAATCTATGGCAATGATGAGATCACTATCGAAGAGGAGAAAGAGGAGGAAGCAAGCGGATACACGGGTGGCGCGGATAACGTGCGCTCGCTCAGCTACCAGTACGCGGCCGGAGTGACGCTGAGATCACTGTGGAAGAAGGGATTCTCCGACCTGACCCTCTCGCGCGCGCTGAACCACTGGGACCAGTTCGTGTACGATTCCTCAGGCTATACATACTACACCAACCTGTCTACGGAGTCCGAGAACACTGCGAAATTCGACTGGGTACACCAGTTCTCCAAGGAGCATGAAACTGCCGCAGGTGTGTCCTATAAACAGGTTCGTGCGGACCACGATATCTGGGCGGATGCGGACACTCTCTTCGTCTGGGATACTTCCTTCGAAGACGCTAAAGAGGACACGATCCTGAGTATATTCCGTACCTATCCGGTGTGGGAGGATAAAAAGGATATGCGTTCCGGCAAGGTGGCTGCTTACTTACAACACAAATGGCGCCCCGGAAAGGTTACACTGAACCTCGGGCTTCGATACGACCGGTTTGCCTACAACGATCGCGCACACCTGGGACCCCGCGTAGGACTTGCCTACGCGTTGACCGCCAAAACCTCTCTAAACCTGGCCTACGGAGATCATTATCAGAGTCCGGCTTACATAGACCTGACAGCCAATCCGAAAAACAAGACGCTTGATTACAAGCGCACGTGGCAGTATGTCCTGGGAATCGAACATCTGTTCCGGGAAGATACGAAGGCCACTCTGGAGGTCTACTACAAAGAATATTCTAACGTGCCCATTCCGAGGTCGTGGACCACACCCGATCCGTTCGATAGCTTCCAGGGTGAGCTGTTGAGTGAGGGCAGGGGAGATGCTCGTGGAGTCGAATTCTTCCTGCAGCGCAAGATGTCCGGGAGCTTTCAGGGGACGATCAGTTATTCCTACTCGCGGTCCCGTGCGTTCGATCCCCGGTTCCAGGAGTACTACGACTGGGACTACGATTACCGCCATGTTTTCACGGCGATCTCCAGCTACCGGTGGAAGCTGATGAACCGCGGCTGGTATCAGCGCATCAAGGAAAAACTGTGGTATAAGATATTTTCCTGGGTGATTCCTCTTGGCGACGAGACGGTCTTCAGCTTCCGGTGGCGCTACCTCGGCGGCCGACCCTATACCAAACCGATCTATCACCGGGAGTGGCACGCATGGATCACGGAGGAGGACCAAAGGCTAAACACAGGTCGCCATCCCATATACCACAGACTGGACCTCCGCTTAGATCGGCGCTTTATGCTCGGTAAATGGAACATGGTGACGTACTTCGACCTCCAGAACGTATACGACCGGACGAACATCTGGGGCTATCAGTACGAGGAGGACGGTAATGAAGAGCCGATCGAACAGTATAAGGTGTTCCCGATAGGCGGACTGACGATAGAGTTCTGAGAGTTATGGATTTAAGATCGCGGATTGCAGGTATTTTTCAATCCACAATTCATAGCGTAGCTGGTGGCTGAACGTTTCCCGGAAATATCCGCGAATTAAACCAGGGGAGGTGTTACGATGAGGATGAGAGATGTCGGTTGGGTCTGGGAGGGCCAGGGCTTCGATCCAGGGGTCTATCCTTCCATCTTTGGAGTCGGAGAAGGTGCCAAATACTTCGGGATCGAGAGGGCATGCTACATGTTCCATCCAAATGACGCGCTCGCAATGGGGAAGCTTAGCCACCTCGAAGAAGTAGTGTGTGACATCGCAAAGTGGAAGTACCGCCGTACCAAGGACGGAGGTGTCGCCCACTGGGTGGATGCATCTCCGGCATCCGTCCGCACCGAGGCAGAGAACGTCAGCCGCCTGTCGGCGGAGTTTCCCAATATCACCGGCGCCATCCACGATGATCTACGGGGACTGGTCAAACGTGAAGGCTATACTCCGGAAGATTATGCCCCGATCTACGATGCCCTGCACAGTACCAACGAAAAGCTGAAACTGTGGGCAGTCGTCTACACCCATGAACTGAGCCCGGAGGAATGGGCTGGTTTCACGCCCTATATGGATGTCATCAATCTCTGGGTGTGGGAGGCTAAAAACCTTCCCAATCTGGACGGATATGTCGAGAAATGCCGGGAGCTCTTCCCTGATAAGCCAATCATCATAGGCTGTTACCTGAGGGATTATCCGACCGAATCCCCGGTACCTATGGACATGTTGAAGTTTCAGTGGAAGCGCCTGCTTCACTACATAGGTGAAGGAGTCATCTCGGGCTACTCCATACTCGGTGCCGTCCTGATCGACGGCCATCAGGAACAGGCGAATTGGGTGAGGGATTTCATCGCCGCCAACTGAGTATACGTAAGAGATAACGCAATAATTTGGGCATGATAGCTTATCAAGGTTGGCATTATTGTATGCCGAGGGAGACCAGTATGTCCGGTGCAGCGGACAGAAGTGAACTTGAGAAATTTCGGCTTAAATATTCGAAAACGATCGCCGAGGGAGACCTCTCGGTAGGACTCTGGGCGGCGGTTGATGTGGTGGACTGGTATGGCAAAGGGTCGAAAGATCTTATCCTTTCATACCATGGGGGTGTTTTCCTCTCCGAAAGTCGCGGAACAAGTCCCGATGGCACCCCGGTGCTTCTTCCCAAAAGGAAGATTGAAGGGATTTCCGGTTACGTTACCACTGTCGATTTTGATGGGAGCGGAGTTTTCCACATAATATCAGCTAAGAGGAAAAAGGGCCACTTCCTTTTCTTCAGGAACACCGGAAGCCCCGGGAGGCCCGAGTTTTCGGGACCCGAAACGGTGGGTACCGGTGTGGATGAGAACCATATGAAGGTAATGTTTTTTGACATCGACGGTGACGGGATAAAGGAACTCATAGTGGGTACTGATTTCTGGGATGACTACTGGCCGGACGGTGAAAGGTGGGCCTCCCCGAGATATGTCCCATATGACGAAAATGGTAGGTGGCGCGGCGGACCTCTCAGAGGCCATGTGTACGTTCTGAAGCCCAAAAGAGATGTCAGTAAGCTTGAATTCTTCGATCCCATTCCCCTGAAATCGGATGGAAATATCCTCGAAGTGTATGGTTGGGCAACCTCAGCCTTCGGTGATTTCAGAGGGATAGGAAGGAATGAGCTTATATGCGCCGATTTTTTGGATCGGCTCCATTTCTTCCCGAAGGAGGGGGAAAACTTCTGGGAATTTGGGGTGGGCCGGCCCGTAAAATGTCCCGATGGCGGGGACCTAGTTATGCCCCAGTGCATGCACTTCTGTACGACTGACGACTGGGATGGTGATGGAGCCGTTGATCTGCTCGTTGGGGCTGAAGATGGATACATATATTTCGTCAGGAATACGGGAAGGACGATGAATGGCGTCCCGCTTTTCGAGGATCCCGTAAGGGTTCAGACGCTGAGTCCCGACCTCCATGCGGGGATACTATCCGTCCCGACCGTGTCGGACTGGAACGGTGATGGGAAGCCTGATCTTATAGTCGGCAACGGCGCAGGTTATATACTTTATTATGAGAATTTGGGCGATAGGGATAATCCGATTTTCGCTAAGGAGATCGAGCTTGAAGCCGACAGAGCTGTTATGAGGGTTCAGGCGGGCTACAACGGTTCGATCCAGGGGCCGAGCGAGGCGAAGTGGGGATATACCTGCCCGACAGTGGACGACTGGGACGGGGACGGACTGCCCGATATATTGATGAGCGATATCTGGGGTTATCATACCTTTTTCAGAAATACAGGGACGCGCACATCGCCCAGGCTTGCTCCCGGAGAGAGGCTGAATTTCGAAGGGACGGAACTCAAGACCGTCTGGCGCGTGAGGCCGGCTGTGGTTGATTGGCTTGGGAATGGCAGGCTCTCATACGTTTGCCTTGACGAAGAGGCGAGGCTCTCAACATACTGGAAAGCATCGGATACGGAGCTTATGGGGAAGAGGCTGCTCAGGTTTGAGTGGGGCGATCCCGTGACATTTACGGAAGATTTTGGAGGTGGACGCGGCAGGATAAAGCTGCGTGTGTATGACTGGACTGGTGACGGCAGATATGATATAATGGCTGGCACACATTCCAGCGCCTCCATACCACCCCAGGGGATTCCCAGACGCGATTTTCATCGGGCTACTGTGGTGCTGTTGAGAAATGTGGGCAGCAATGCCGATCCCAAGTTCGCAGCTCCGGTCTACGTCAAGTTTAAAGGAGGGCCATTGAAGTTCGGTGGGCATTCGTGCGCCCCTGATATCGTTGAATTCGACGGAGATGGAGAGCCTGATATTGTGATCGGAACCGAGGATGGAGATATATTCTGGCTCCCGGGAAAGATGCTCTCATGCTAAGGCTGAAAGGAGCTCTGCAATGAGGCCAGTTATCAGATTCTTAGGTGATGAACTTATAGAAAGGATAATTTCAGAAGCGAGGGATATCTTGCGTAAACTGGGGATCGAGATACATAACAGAAATATCCTTTCAATGCTGTCAGACCACGGCGCAGAGGTGGACATGGATAAATACCATGTTCTACTTACGGAGGATATCATAGATAAGGCATTGGAGGCTGCTCCCAGATCGTTCAGCCTTTACGACGTGCTCGGTAATGAAACCCACGATCTCTCAGAATATAACGTCTATTTCACCCCCGGTTCTACCGCAATAAATATTCTGGACCATGAAACGAATGAGATGCGAAAACCCACGACGGTGGATTACATAAAGTATGCGAAGGTCATAAGTCTGCTTGAAAACATCGCCTCACAAAGCACGGCATTGGTACCTGTTGATGTGCACGAAAAGATTTCGGATAGCTATCGGCTTTACCTTAGTCTGATATACTGTGAAAAGCCGGTTGTCACAGGGGCGTTTACTATTGAATCATTTGAAGTCATGAAAGACCTCCAGCTTGCGGTGCGGGAAACTCAAGACGAATTGAGGGGGAAGCCCCTTACTATATTCTCCTGTTGTCCGACTTCGCCACTGAAATGGAGCGATGTTACATCCCAAAATCTGGTTGATTGTGCCCTGCACTCGATCCCGGTTGAATATATATCTATGCCGTTATCAGGGTTCGTTGCGCCGGTTACCCTGGTCGGAACATTGGTGCAGCATACCGCAGAGACACTTAGCGGATTAGCGATAAGCCAGCTTACCAATCCAGGCACTCCTGTTCTTTATGGGGGGTCACCTGCCATATTTGATATCCGCTATATGACCACTTCTATGGGTGCTGTGGAGACAGCGATGTTATGTTGCGCCTATAACGAAATCGGGAGACATATGGGCCTGCCGACCCAGGGCTATATATCGCTCAGCGATTCAAAACAGCTTGATGCACAGGCTGGACTCGAATCATCCATGGGTGGGGTCCTGGCCGCCCTCGCTGGCATAAACAACATCTCAGGACCGGGAATGCTTGATTTCGAGAGCTGTCAGAGCCTCGAAAAGCTGGTTTTGGACAACGAAATCTGTGGAATGTCACTGCGCTTGATAGAGGGTATCGAGCCCAAAGAGGATTTTCCGGCGATTCCGAGGTTCCAGGAGCTTCTGAGAGAGCGGCACCTACTTATATCAGAGCATACCCGTCGCTATCTCAAGGAAGAATTTTACTTTCCCGGGCCGACGATCAATCGCGCTAACAGGTCCAGATGGCAGGAAGAAGGGAGTTTGACCCTTCGCGAGCGAGCGAATATGGAAGTGGAAGAGCTAATAAAAGACTATAAGCCTTCAAGGCTGCCCGATGATGCCAAAAAGGAGATGACAAGACTTATGGAGCAAGAAGCCCGTCGCTATGGAATGGACGGCTTGCCCTGAGCACCAGGAAACACGCCAAACTGATATTGGCGGATCTGCTGGAACAGCATCCATTTTGAAAGGCAACAATCCACGAAACATGATACGCTGGGGGCTTCGAGGTGAAAAAGCTGGTCCTGCTTATTATCGTGGTAATATTTATAGCTATGCCGCTCATATTTTGGGCTCGTGCCCTGGCACCGGGAATGCCGTTTTATAATGTGGCTCGACTTTTGGCCCTTGCAGGGTTTGTGTTTATCCTGTTTCAATACATCCTGAGCTCAAGGATCAAGTTTATCGAGAAAGGCATAGGCCTGGATAAGTTATTCATAATACATAAAAAGTTCGGTATAACAGGTCTGACTCTTATCATTGCTCACCCTGTATTCCTGTTTATCTCTGAAAAGCTGCAGGGCTATGAGATTCCGCTGAGTACATTGAAGCTCATTGGAATATTTACACTGATCGTTCTCTGCTTAACTGCAAGCGCTGCCTTACTATATCGGAAGCTTCACTTGAAATACGAAACGTGGAAGAATGTACACAAGGTGGGCTATGCGATACTTCCCATGGGGTTTGTGCACAGTTTTTTCTTTGGTAGTGATTTGAGTAGACAGCCATTGAGGACTTTCTGGTTGGTTCTGGCGGGGATCTATCTGGCTGTTGTGGTATATAAGATCTGGAATAGGGTTCAGGTGAGGAGGCATCCCTTTGAAATAGCTGAGGTATCGCAGGAAACACACGATACCTGGAGCCTCTATTTTGAGGGTAAATACGTTGATTACAAACCTGGACAATTTATGGCCATTCGGCTTATAAGGGATGGAAAGGTATCGGAAGCACATCCTTTCACCATATCTTCAAGCCCTACCATGAATAGGCTTTCCATTACTGTCAAATCAGTTGGGGATTTCACCTCGACAATTGGTGAGACCAGGACTTCCGATCGTGCTTATATAGATGCACCGTATGGTGTTTTCAGTTTCCTCAACCACGATGCACGGGACCTGGTATTCATCGCCGGCGGCATAGGTATAACGCCCTTTATGAGCATGTTGAGATACATGTATGACAGGAAAGTGGAAAGAAACATCGTCCTTATGTGGGGAAATAAGGACGAGAGGGACATCCCCTTCAGGGAAGAACTGGAGAAAATGGCCAGGGAGATGCCTTCTTTGAATGTAGTACACATTATGTCGAAGCAGGATGATTGGCCTGGTGAAAAAGGTTATATGGACAAAGGGAAGCTGAAAAAGTATATCGGCAATTTCGAGAGCTCCCAGGTTTTCCTCTGTGGCCCTCCGGTGATGATGACAAAAATAGTGGAAATGCTGAGAGATCTGGGTGTATCAAAGAGGAGGATACACTACGAACGGTTTGCTCTTTGATTCGTAGAAACACTGGCAGGAAAACTAACCAACAAATGTAGGAATCGACCCACAAAGTGGAAGCTCCCCCGGAGATGTCAATCCATTAGGTTTTGTTCAGCCAAGTTCGATTACCAGAATATTTCCCTCCTTTGTGATGGGGAACGATTTCAATGGTTGTTTTGCAGGACCCTTTGCCACGGAGCCGTCCCTATTGAAGTGGGAGTCGTGGCAGGGACAATTGAGCGTCGGGGTTGTGGCAGCCACAGTACAGCCATGGTGTGTACACCGGCTACTGAGTGCATAGTAGGTTTCCCCGGTTAGATGTGTCACCAGCAGTGGCTGTTTGAGGGCCGTTACTTCTACCGATACCGAACTGTTGTCCTGCGCCAGGGCGGGGTAGTCATCTAAGTTAAGGGTGACGGTTCCAGAAGCCTTTCTGTTATCCTTGTCTCCGGAGCACCCTATTCCCATCCAGCTCAGCAAGCCCATCGCCCCCAGAGAAGCGCATATTCTGAGGAATTTTCGCCTTGTCCGTTCCATCTGTGGCCTCCTTTCGATCTGTGCCAAACGATCGGGTGTAATACTGGAAACAGTTGTGTAAAGACCTGATAAGTGAGTCATTGCGTGAACCTTTTATGAAATGAAAATCGCGCAAACCCCATGGCTTTTTCAACGTAAGCTACTCATTCGCTGATACTTGGAAAGTGGGTGATCCCAAGATTGCATAGTAATGGTATCTATGTCCTTTATAAAACTAAAATAACCTGCTGTCAACTGGTCGTCAATAGTCTTGCTTGGAATTTCCGTCGGGTTTCATCAGATGGTACCTGGGATCGCAGAATTTCCGGGGGCTTGAAATTTATAGATTATCGTTAAGGAATATGGTAATGATAACGGGGGAGGAAGACATTTTGAGCTTCGGCGAAAGCGGTTCAGAATGGATTGTAAAACCTAATTTGTCATATTGCGGTTTGAAGACAAACTCACGGCTGCCGATCCAATACTTCCCTCACTTTGCGAATCAAAGGCGAGGCCGTGAAAGGTTTCTGAAGGAAGGCTGTTTTGAAATCAGCAATTCCCTGACGAATTATACTATCATCTGTGTAGCCTGAGGTGTAAAGCACCTTGATTTCAGGACGAGAAGCCTTCAGAATTTCAGAGAGCTGTTGTCCTCCCATTACAGGCATAACGATATCAGTCAGAAGAAGATGGATAGGTCCATCATACTTCCCCACAACGCTTAACGCCTCACTTCCATTTGAAGCCTTAAGAACAGCGTAACCATGATCCTCCAAAATTGTACCTATAAACTCACGAACACTTTGCTCATCCTCAACAAGGAGGACTGTCTCGTCACCCCTTGGAAGATAACCTTCCTCGTCCCAGTCCAGAGGGGATTCTGCTACCTCATCAAAATAGGGCAGGTATATTCTGAAGGTCGTCCCTTTTCCTTCCTGGCTGTCGACGAAGATGTGTCCCTCGTTCTGTTTTACTATTCCGTAAACCGTTGCAAGACCGAGTCCTGTTCCTTTGCCGGGATCTTTCGTGGTGAAGAAAGGTTCGAAGAGGTGGGATTTAACCTCATTGCTCATGCCAGTTCCGATATCGCTTACCGAGATCATAACATAAGCCCCAGGCTCAATGCTGTCATAGCCTGAGCTGTAAGCCTCCACAAAATCGACTTTAGCGGTCTTGATTATAATTTTCCCACCTTCAGGCATGGCATCTCGCGAGTTCACAACAAGGTTGACAATGGTCTGCTCGATCTGGCCGGGATCAGCCTTTACAGAGCCAAGATCCTTGCCCGGAAGGATTACAATCTCTATATCCTCACCTATGAGACGGCGGAGCATCTTGTCCATATCGAGGATGACAGAGTTGAGATCAATTATCTGGGACTTGATCAATTGACGGCGGGAGAAGGCAAGGAGCTGTCGTGTAAGGTTTGCTGCCCTCTCACCGGACCTCCTGATCTCCTTGATATATTTATATAAGGCACTTCCTTTACCAACCTGAGTCTTCGCAAGCTCAGAATATCCATTTATCGCTGTCAACAGGTTATTAAAATCGTGTGCTATTCCTCCTGCGAGGCGGCCCACGGCTTCCATCTTCTGAGCCTGGAGCAGTTGTTCCTCAAGAATCTTGCGTTCGGTGACATCTTGAGATGTTATAATAGCTCCTTTTGGAAAGGGGGCAATTGTTATATCCATAAAGTTATCACCGTGTTTCAGTTCCGGGAACCTCTTTATATTACCTGATCTGATACACTCCATCAATTCGGCATGCATGTCGATCTCGCAAGTCTCGGCGTAATCCTTATACATTACCTCCCCGGTCTTAGGCAATTTATCACCTAATCTCCCTGCTGCCAAGTTGGATTTGATAACTTTCCCCTCAAGATCCACGATTATAGTTATGATTGGATTGTACTGGAATAGAGCGAAATTGAATTCCTCGCTTTCCGTCAGTGTTTTATGTAACTTCGCATGTTTTAGCGCGGTAGCTACCTCGTTAAGAAGGGGACGCATCACCTCAATACGGTGAATTATCTCCTCTTTCTCTTCGATCAGGCTACCCGTGGCCAGAACTGCCAGTACCTGGTCTCCATAGCTAACCGGAATGAAATACGACGCTCGCCCACTACGATACTCGGGTCTGTCGAAGCTCCGGTCAAACCGATCATCCCACTCCTCGATGACCTTCATCTCCCCCTCACGGGCAACTCTAGCGGTGATATTACTATCATTCAGGTCATAGCGTGTGCCGATCACCTTCCGGTCACTGGGCCTGAAATATGGAACCACGGTACCGTTGATCACACGATAGGTCAAATTCCTTACCACCTCAACGCTCTGGTTCTGATCGTCCACCAAAGCAATCATCAAGCTGGGAAAAATCCCGGCGGACACGATTTGCTCCGCAAAGTTATCCAGAATCTGTTCCAAATCCAGGGATGACAAAGCTGTCTGGGTAATCTTACGGAAAGCTAAAAGCAACCGTTCCTTTTCCCCCAATGTTCTATCCGTTCTAGATGATCCAATCGTTCGCCTATCCAACTCTCCCTCTCCCTTCGGCGGCTTGGGTTCGGTTTCTGATTCCAATTCAGCAACCCTTTGACGCAATTCTAATAATTCATCTATAGATTGCTCTTTTATTTTATGTTCCTCTTTCATTTTACAGATCCCTTTAGATCTTGCCCAAAACTCCCCGCATTTGGCCTTCAATGGCTTCTTGAAAAAATATACCTGATAACTTTGACGTAGAAACTCTACGAAAGTCAAAAACTCGATGCAGTGTTCGGATTCTCAGCAAACTCGAAATTTTCCCCTCTACCAGCTCTGTTTCTACCACATTGCCCTGGATCGTGTCCAAGGTCCGATAGAACTCGGTCTAAGGATCTCTGATATAAGTCTCTTCATCTGTTTTTTCATCTTCCTGGCAACACAGTCCGGATCGTAATTATCACAATTCTTCCTGTTACAGAAGTCAATGGAGTTCGGGCACATATTTTCCCTCATGTGTTCGAAGGTATTGTCCAGCCTTCCCTTCAGAACAGTTATGTCGAATCTGTCCCCGAGCTCTTCCCTCCCGGCGGTTACAGCTCTCTCGAAGAGGGTCTGATGGAGCTGTCTAAGCTCAGAAAGACTCATATCCTCAGTTTCGCTGTCGAGATTTCCCCTTTCCCTGATTGTTTTTAGTACCTCTTCTTTCGTTATAGTCCGTACCATGTAAGTGTTCTCCACCTTTCGCTCGCACTATTACTATGAAACATTTGCCCTGAAAACAGAAACCCTGTCCAGCTTTCATTGACAGGGTTCCCAAAATAGAAAATACGGGCCTCCTTCTGCTTCGATGAAAGCCTTT
Organism: uncultured bacterium; assembly: GCA_964611725.1. GTDB lineage: Bacteria > Latescibacterota > CAZTBA01 > CAZTBA01 > CAZTBA01 > CAZTBA01. The sequence goes on along the minus strand of CAZTBA010000019.1, from coordinate 7,035 downwards.
CTATATCGATGGCCCATATTGGGTAGAATAACCTTCCCTGAGGTTACAGGATAAAATATAAGGATAAAGAAAAATATGTCAAGTTTGATTTTGAAAATGTGCTGAACGTAGGTAGACTTCCCGTACCTCAAAAAACAATGGTAGGTGGCAGAGTTTCGCATAAACATACAAATTGGCCGAGCTTAGTCTGGGTGAAAAGACTGGGTGCTGATGCCGAAGATGCGCAGTTAGACGAAGTTTAGCCGAACAAGAATTCAACCTTACTCGTTTTCCTGGCTTTCTATAATATCTTTGTATATCGCTAAGATTCTATCCTTGCAATCCGAAGGAGCTTCAATGTGACCCCATCCCTTTTGGGCCTGCCATATGCCATCATATGCGGAATCATGATATGATTTCAGCAAATATGGGATTTCTTCTTCCTTAAGTATTGATTCCATTAGTCTTGCTTCTACTTCATTATTTACCACTATTATTTTCTCATACTTCACCATATTACCCGACTCCTTTGGAAATTTGTTGGTTATAGGAACCTTGTTTGAAGAAACTGATTCCATATCGAGATAACAAGAAGGATTGTGTTCGTAAATTCAATAATACTTTATAACCTACTGAAAGGCAATAACAAAAACCATATCCTCACGAAACCTGCCCCAGGTTAGCAGCGATTACTCCGGAGGAACAGGCCTTTTTGACCTTTTTGGGGAGACGAAGGGGAAAGTTTGATTCGGAAAGACTATCAGATGGAATGTCTGCTTAAATCGTTAAATGCGTGACGTTTAGTTTATGTGACGAAGCTCACAGCGGGCCAACTGCTGTTGTTCTATAATAAACATTCGGATATCAGGTTTGGCTCAGTACAATATTTGCAGAGAGCTTTATGGAGTTTGATCAAATGGGGAGATAAATATGATCACAGATTATTCTGAAGATGGATAAAGAGACTTGATTGAAAGTTGTCAAATCTGAGGAGAGATAGAAATGAAAGGCATCACAGCAAAGCTCATTGTTGCCATCATGTCTTTATCACTTCTGGCAGATTGTTCCAAAGGTCCGTTAGACCAAGGGAAGAACATGTGGGGTAGGATAAGGGTATATCTAACGGACGCGCCCGCCAATTTTGAAGCCGTAAACGTCACCATTTCCGAGGTGAGCGTTCATTTCAGTGTTACAGATCAAGAGGAAGGTCAATGGGTAGTTATTATGGATGAGCCCAGGATATATGACCTTTTGGAGTTGACTGGCGGAAGCGAGGTGTTACTGGGGGAGAAAGAGCTGAAGCCTGGGCTTTACACTCAAATCCGCCTGAAAGTTGAGTCTGCTGAGGTGGTCGTAGATGGCAACAGCCATTCTTTGGACGTGCCAAGCGGTGCCAAGACAGGGATAAAGCTGGTTCGTGAGTTCAGGATAGAAGAGGATAAGCTCTATGAAGTCCTTCTGGATTTCGATGCGGAAAGGTCTGTAGTGGAAACAGGGAGTGGAAAATATCTCCTTAAACCAACCATAAGGACGATCCCCCTTGTCATATCCGGCACGGTATCCGGGAAGGTGTTACCTTTGGATGCCGAGGCTTTTATAAGCATTTACACCGCTGATAACGATACGGTTGGCACAGCTTCCGCTGATCCTTCAAATGGAGCTTTTCTTGTAAATGCGATTCCTGAGGGCACTTACCTTGTCGGTATAAATAGTAAGTCAGGTAAGTATAAGGATGAGGAGCTTTCGGGGGTTGAGGTGATAGCTCAGCAGAATAAAGATATCGGAGCCCTGACGCTCGAAACTCTCTCTCAGTAACTTTTCGTACCATCGAATTGGCGAACAGGGAGAAGGATTCGAATTTCAGAGTCCTCGTTCGGGGTTTCAGAGTTT
>CAZTBA010000019.1:0-5156 GCA_964611725.1 uncultured bacterium | reverse complement strand
TGTATTGCGTTGCCAGGGGAGATATAGTGAAACAATGACTCTACCGGCGTATTCGAACGAGAGATCCATAATCTACTCTTAGTCGGGATAATAGATAAAACGGAGCTTCCCATCATGATTGGCAGCCTTCAGAGAGTGAAAGATCCTGAAGATATCGGATGCAGGAGGTTCGGCAGACTCCCTTCAAGCAACGGTCATGTAAACCAGAGGGAGGTCTGCCTCGGGCCAGAATGTAATGCCTTTCTCGAATGTCTTGAGGAAATGCTCTGGCATGTTGATCGGAAGCAGAGAAATCCGATGAAGTTAGAGGACTCAGTGTTTGAGACCGATAAGGAGGAGATAAACAGAAAGACCTCTGAGATAATTGGTAAGATCGAGTATTTCTCGATGCAGGGGATTCCCAAGTTTGCGGATGAAGATATATCTGTAGTTGCCGAACTAAAGGATGCCATGGTAGAGGATATTGCCGAAGGGGTTCTTCTGTTCGATAACAAAGGATATCCCGTAGCCCATAACCTTTTGGGGATGAGGTTTTACAAAGATATCTGCACATGTAGTAAAGATCTGATCGACAAGGATTGCCCTATACACACGTATTTGAAACAGATAATCTCTGGGAATCTGGAGGAAACCTCACATGAGATAGGCAAGAACGAGAGAATCTATGAGATAAGGTTTTCTGAGATTCCATTCGGTATATTTGAGGCCCATGGAGCTGTGGTGACCATCCGGGATGTGACCAATGAAAAACCCAAGCAGCGACAGATCCTGCAAAACTCCAAGATGGCTGCAATAGGTGAGATCACATCCGGCTTGCACATGAGATTAACAACCCCCTTACCATTACTATCAGCTTCTCTGAACTCTGGCTCAGGAAGGGGATCAAAGATCTGAAGTTGAGATCTGATCTTGGAAAGATCCACGAATTTGTACAACATGCGAAAATCAGCTTAAAAAGCCGAGAAGGCGAGGGTACACCTTCAGGGTTGAATTTCCTGCTACACCAGGAATGGAACCTGTCTATGAGAATCCCAATGAAAATAAGCTCTCCAATATTTTCTGACAATCTCTCAAGGCACAACTCGATCTGTGCCGTCTTATTCCATAAGTTTTAGAATACTAATGGCCTTATCAATGCTCGCCGTAGCTTTTTCAAAGTACTCACAAGCTTCATATATTGCCTCTAAAACATCTCTGTCTTCTTTACCAACTGGGGGCTTATCCGTGAAGAATTGCATGAATCCAATATCCCCTAGACTATGCCCGGAGAAGTGTGCTTCGTCTTTTATACGACGAAGCTCGCTAATACTCCACTTGATAGCCTGCTCTTTGCTCAGACCCATGATCTCCCTCCCTAACTGGCGCAGAAATCTTGATGCTGAAAAATCATATTTCGGGATCTTGTCTCCCTAGAGGCTCTATGACAGAGGTTTGAGCTACTCTAGAACCAAGTTGGTCATTGTTTTTTCTACACCGTCTATTTTCTCTATTTGCCTGCTCACAATCTTGAAAAGAGTTTCGAGATTCTCAGCTTGGACTAGAGCTATTATATCCTGTTCCCCGAACGTAAGGTCCACGAGCTTCACAGCCGGGATCGCCCTCAGATCCTCCCTTACAGCTTCTTCCTTCCCGCCCCTGGTGTCTATCTTCACATAAGCTTTTACCATTTTTCTCCCTTCTCGCTTTACTTTTCGATGTCTGTTACACTATTTCTGATTTCAGCCCCGATTCTCTGTAGGCCGGCATCCCTTGCCCCTTGACGTTTCTGATCATAACCTGTATAAATTTATTGAAGTCAAAGGCTCAAAGCCGACTTCATTATCTACCTCCCAGGGACGCTCTAAGCTGATTCAGGGCACCACTTTTTCCCAAGCCCTACCTTAGAGCGTCCTATTTTCCATTCAAAGAAAAGAGTGCATAATGTTTGGATTGCTATTGTTTGCTACTATCGTTATTCTTCTCATTGTAGTAAGGCGTGATCTCAAGAAATATCAATAGTCTCCAATCCCTATTCTCCTGAGGGATGCTGCGACTCTTTAGTCTTTTGATTCCGCCGCCTTTTGGGACAGCTTTCCCACTGGGCCTGAATTACTCTTTAATCAGCCATGTTACGGGGAAATACTTGCCTTTGTGACAACAGTGCTCCTCGCATCACCTCGCACAATAGCAAATGCGTCTACAGATTTGAAAACCGCAGCTTGAGTAGGATAGGTCCCGGCAATATGCTTCGCTCGTTTGAGAAAACCACTGGGATCATATAGTGCTATATAGCGTTGAAAGTGCCAAGCAGCCACGAGAGAGATATATCTTGAAGCAACCTGTTTGACTGCTTGTCTTGCGATCGGTATCCCTATTTGCCTGAAATAAAGGATGCCAAATCTCGCTTCAGGATCTTGCACTTCCGGTGAAACTTGACCTTCACCATGAAGTTGGATCACAGTTTCACCGAACAAAAGACCCACGAACATCCCTCATAAGAAATGGTTGGTGGGCCATGACTTCCGACCTTTATCACCTCCTGAATAAAAGGAGACGAAGCCTAATAAAAGCGATACATTGCAGACATATTATAAAATGATTGTCTTCTCCTGTCAAGCTTTTCCAGAAATTCTCGGTTTTCCCTCAGACTGTTGCCTTTTGCATCAGATTCCCTACCTATGATTAGACAGGAACTCTGTTTCCCAACAGCTCTGCTTTTGTGGCCAAAATATGGCTATTCTTCGCGTTAGAGAATGCAGTATGTTGCCCTCAAATCCTCCATAGCCACGATGCGAAATCAGCAAGCGATGTCAATCCTGCGACCTTAACATTTGAGTTCAGATAGCTTGTGCCAGTAGTAGAGCGCTTGAAACACAAATCTGTCAGTGTTTCTCTGTTTACCAACCCTATATCACTGAAACTTACTTAGTAGCGCCAATGTCGCCAATACTCCCACTACTAATGCAAAGATTACACAAGCTATGGGAACTTCCACACCAAATGCCTCCTCACACCCAAACCTCACCACCATTATACCCACACAGATGGCTATGATGATCAGTGTGCTTATCATTCTTGTCATAACTGTATCACCTTCTCTCTTTCAGTATGACACTCCTTAAAAGAGCAAATCTGCTGCAATAACCCCCCTTCCCTTCTTGTATTCGTAATACGCACCGAACCCAAAGTTCTATGATGATATACTTGCCAGAAGATGTTCCACCCGCCATGCGCGGCGGCCGAGATCGGTAAACCTGTAGAAATTGCCGGTGCGTGTCATCCAGTTCTCTATGATCAGCCTGCGGCGCGCTACCGAATAGTCAATTTTCAGCTTTTGCGTGATTCTACGTGTCAGTTCTTTCTCGTCGTACTCCCGGTCCTCCGGAAGCGTGCGAACGATCGCAGCGGCATCTTCGCAGTAGAGGTCACCTTTCCCGAGCACCTTCTCCGGATGTCTGCGATGATATGCCTCCGCACGGCGGCGCAACTCAGATGGTTTCCCTTTCGACCCCTCCATCTTCTTTACCCTCTCCTCAATTGTCCGATTAATCCCCCCGCGGAGCGACCTCCTCCAGATACCACGTTCCGAGAGGGCCCTTCGTTGTGACTCTGTGAGATCAGATCTGGATAGAGCCATTTTCAAAGCCTCCAAAATCCTTGCACGATTCTCGTCAAGCGCCTCGACTATCCCTTCCAGATCCTCTCGCCCTGTGATGATCTCACCTTCCCGTGCTATCCCTCTGGAGCTTGGCTCCGTCCCCATATGAGTCAGATTGTGACAGGCCGACCACAGGTTCACAAGCGCACCGTGTGCCGCAGCCTTGACCGGGATAGCAGTCGAATCGAGCGCATGGACGAGAGGTTCGACGCGTCGAGAGGAGTATCGCCAACCGAGTGAACGTGCTGCTATGGCTGCAATCTCAAGGTCCGGTCCATTCATCGCCTCCGTCAGCGGGGCAAGCGCCCTTTCATCCTCGAAATATCCGAGCGCTGCGACCGCAGCCAGCCGCACTGCCCGCGAACGATGCCGGGTTGCGCTGGCCACCTGATCTCCGGCCTGTCTCATAATGTCTGCCTCCAGGCGCGAGGGATGAACAACCGGCTGTGTCTGCCCACGAACAAGGAGGAAGAGGTCTCCTTCACTGATACATGTCCGGCAGTGGTGACCCCGGATGAAGTAGTCCAGACCTTCTCCCAGAATTCTCGTAATCTCCAGTGCCGCGATAACGATTGTTTCGGGACCTTCCTCAATCCAGGGTAGAACGATCCCCGATCCTCCGGTTCCGAACCTGACGAGGGCGCGTGCCAGCCAGGGATCGAGCCTTTCACCTTTCTCAGCGCCGCTTCGAATCATCTCCCCGAGATGACGCACAGCCAGATCCTCGTATCGCATGAGCATTTCCATGTAGATTGTAGAATCTGCCGCAAAACCCTTCAGGATGTAACGTGGCCACAGATCAGCGAGAACCGTTGGCCGCCGGACGAGATCAGTGAGCAAAGCCACCTTCTCCTCTTTGGGAAGAGCCGACTCGTGAATGGCCTCGAGCACCATATAGGTATAACCAACGTCAAGATAGGTGGGCAGCGCGGAAAGCGCATTGAGTCTCGTCTTTTCATCTTTACTCAGTGCCAGTGGAAGCGCGCGCTCAACTCCAGACATTCCGAGCGCCAGCACCATGCGCATCGCTGCCCTGCGTTCACGGTTATTCGAAGCCCCCCTTATCAGGTCCGATAGCCGTTCCTCGTTACGCCTGAAGAGCACACAAAGGCGCTCCTTGGCCTGCTCCACAGGTTCCTTCTTATAGTGCCCACCTACGATTTCAACCAGTTTCCGAATCTCCTGGACGATAGCTGTGTCAAACGAATCGTCCGGCGTACGGCTTTTCAATGTCTCCTCGGTCATTCGGATCACCTCTTTCCTCAATTCGCGCCGTGCCCGATGCAGCCTGCTCTCGATGGCCTTCTGGGTTACGCCAAGAAATTCCGCACATTCACTCTGAGTCAATCCATCGCAATAGTAAAGCGTTATCGCCATCGCGTTTTTCTGCGAGAGATGCGACAGTGCGTTCAGGACAGCCTCCTCAAGATCGGCCGGTGGCTCTCCATTCGGATTCTGATGCCTGTTCATAAAATATATGGCAGGATACCGCCGCTCGTGAGCGGCGGAGGAATGCCAT
>CAZTBA010000018.1:0-28567 GCA_964611725.1 uncultured bacterium | reverse complement strand
CGTCCCTTTGGCTATTTCATTCTATAGATCTTTCCATTAACTGCGTAACTCCTGTAAGTTATTTACAGGTTCTCGGAGGGCGAACCAAATTGGAGACTTTGAAAGGAATTGTGGAGAGAATAACTTACCGGAACGAAGAGAACGGTTACACTATCGCTAAGTTCAGACCTGAAGGGAAATTCGAGGCTGTAACCATAGTCGGAGAGATAGCCTCGATAAATTCCGGGGAGACAGCAGCAGTGGAGGGCTACTGGACTGTCCATTCCCAATACGGACGGCAGTTTAAGGTCACTTCCTACAGGATGAGTTATCCATCCACCGTAGAGGGTATAAGGAAGTACCTTGGCTCCGGGTTGATAAGGGGGATAGGGCCGGTCCTGGCCAGAAGGATAACAGGGCGCTTTAGGGAGAGAACTCTTGAGATCATAGACAATGATCCGGAAAGGCTGACCGATGTAGAGGGTCTCGGACCTAAACGGGCAGAGATGATAAAGAGGGCCTGGGATGAGCAGAGACAGGTAAGGGAAGTTATGCTTTTTCTCCGTTCGCACGATGTGAACACGACACACGCCTTCAGAATCTACAGGGAATATGGTGACAGAGCGATAGAAGTCCTTACGAAGGAGCCCTACAGGCTAGCCAGGGATATATGGGGGATAGGGTTCACAACGGCTGACAGGATAGCCTCGAAGCTCGGGGTTCCGAAGGACTCACCCGGGAGAATAAAGGCCGGTATAGTCCACTTCTTGGAGAACAGGACAAATGATGGCCATATGTATTTCCCTATGAGCGAAGCTTTAAAGGGCATCTGTGAGATGATCGAGGCTCATACCGATACAGTCATGGCAAATCTTGAAGAGCTTGAAAGGGAAAGCGAGGTCATAATAGATCAGGATAGGATCTATATTCCCTCCCTTTACAGATGTGGGGTCGGGATTGCAGAGAAGCTCGCCGCTATTATATCGCCCCCTGGCCAGCCTTTTTCGGAATCCCTGATCGACATCGAGATAGGACAGCTTGAAAAAAGGGAGCTTATAACCTTCGCGGAAAAGCAGAAAAAGGCTATAAGGATGGCTTTGTGTTCGAACGTCTTTGCCCTTACGGGTGGCCCTGGAACCGGGAAAACTACTACAACCAGGGGTATAATAGAGTTCCTCGAAAAATTGGGTCTAAATATCGCACTCTGTGCCCCCACTGGCAGGGCAGCCAAAAGGATGTCTGAACTGGTCGGGAGGGAAGCCAGAACGATACATCGCCTCCTGGAAGTGTCTCCTCAGGAGGGCGGAAGGTTCAGGAGAAACGAGGATAACCCCGTTGATGCGGATGTTATTATAGTTGACGAGATCTCTATGGTAGATGCACCGCTCATGTACAGCCTCCTAAAGGCGATCGGAAGAGGCTCCAGGCTGATAATGGTCGGGGATCCCGACCAACTTCCCTCGGTTGGCCCGGGAAACGTACTTCATGATGTGATCACCTCAGGGGTGGTACCAGTGGTCCATTTGGATGAGATATTTCGGCAGGCGAGAGACAGTGCTATAATAACTAATGCCCACAGTATAAACAGTGGTATTTTCCCGGATATAAGGAACAGGGAGGATGGAGATTTCTTCTTCATAGACGAGGGAGATCCCAAGGAGGTGAGCAGGATAATAAAGGACCTCTGTGCTGAGAGACTCCAGGAGTATTATGGTTATAATCCGATCGAGGACATACAGGTCATATGCCCTATGTACAAAGGAGATGCCGGGGCGATCAACCTGAACCACATACTCCAGGACGCCCTTAACCCGCATGGCCAGTCTTACAGGAGGGGTGATGTGGAATCGAGGGTCGGCGACAAGGTCATGCAGCTCAGGAACAATTATGAGAAGATGGTTTTTAACGGAGATATGGGTAGGATAACTGGCATAGATAATGAATATCAGACCGTGGAGGTCATGTTCGACGAACCTGTAAGCTATGATTTCGGTGAGCTCGATGAGATAGTTCCGGCATATGCTATATCGGTGCACAAGTCCCAGGGCTCCGAATACAAAGCCGTTGTTATTCCGGTAACCACACAGCATTACGTTATGCTCCGGAGAAACCTCCTTTATACGGCTATCACACGCGCCAGAGAGCTCGTTGTAATAGTGGGAACACGGAAGGCCCTTGCCATAGCAATGAAGAACGACAGTATATCCGAAAGGTACACAAATCTCTCCGAGCAGCTCTGCTCTAAAGTCAGGTTTTCTGCCCGGAATTTTAGTGTTTAAAATGCTTGACTAAAATTCGATTTTTCACTAAATTGGTTGTGTAGTCCGAAGCAAGCTCGAAGCTCGAATCTGCATGGAGTCCACCGGAGGGTGTTCTGATGTTGAGAGACAGAGTATTGAGAAGAAGACGTCCTACGGAGGAGAACAGGAAGCAGATACTCGAGGCTGCCAAGGATGTTTTCTCAAGGAACGGTTTTCACAGGACGGATGTCAATGAGATAGCATGTATGGCCGGTCTCGGCAAGGGAACTGTATACAGGTACTTTGGAAGCAAGAAGGGGCTTTTCCTGTCGCTTGTGGATTGGGGAATGAGTCTGCTAAGGGAGGAGATAGCCCAGAAGATAAGGTATACGAGGAAGGACCCCGCCAAGGCCCTGAAAGCTGCTATTAGGGCTTACATCAGCTTCTTCGAGAAGAATATGGAGTTCTATTGGGTTCTGATACAGGAAGTGGGGGGATACAGGGAGGACGGCAAAGTCGAAAGGAGATATTTCCCGAACCTCGACCTCCTCGAGGACCTTCTGCAGTTTGGTATAGAGAGAGAAATTTTCAAGCCGATCGATCCCCGTAACAGTGCGGTGGCGCTTATTGGGATAGCTAATTCCCTTATATACCAGAGTATAGTATCCGGCAACGGATATACCCTACACAAGAAATTTCCGGCTGTGCTCGACATATTCATTAAGGGCATAATCAAGAATTGAGCCCATTTTAGATAACATAGTTATTCAAGATAGAGGGTGGGGAATCGCTACCCATATTCCAAAGAGCCGTAAGCTGTGTTTCCATATCCCCCAGGCCCTCTTCAGCGAAATCGGGCGATGGCATCTGTGGCGACAAGGGTTATGGTTACGGAAGATTTCCCGCCCAAGGTCGGGGGAGTAAGCAGGTGGGCATATGAGGTTGCCAGAGCCCTTTCGAGAAAGGGCGAAAAGGTAGTTGTATTTGCGCGCAGGAAAGTCCTGGGCGCCTTTTTTATCTACAGGCATGAAGAGTTCGATTTGAGACCGATGTGGGGCCGTGGGTGGACGACGTTCAGACCTCTATACCTTGTATATTACACCCTAAAGATAGCTCTCGGATACAGACACCCCGTCATATATGCTTTGAACTGGAAGCTCGCTTTGGCACCTGCTCTCATCAAAAAGCTCCTCCCCGTAAAACTTGTGACGGTCGCCCACGGAAGGGAACTGCTCTTAGGGAGAAGCTGGCCCAGGACAGCCCTTATGGCTTTCATCTTTCGTAATTCCGACATCACGGTGACGGTAAGCAGGTTCCCGGGACTGAAAGTGGAGGAGCTCGGAGTTCCGTCTGAGAAGGTGACAGTAATATCCAATGGCGTAGATACCTCCAGGTTTCGTCCGGGATCGCCGCCGAAGCAGCTTGTAAGAAGGTTTGGACTCGAAGGGAAAAAGGTCATCCTCACCCTTGCAAGGCTCGTCGAAAGGAAAGGCCAGGATAAGGTTATCGAGGCGCTTCCCGTTGTTTTATCGTCAGTTCCGGAAGCAGTGTACCTCGTCGCGGGAGAGGGATATTACAGGCGAAAGCTTGAGGAGCTCGCGTCAAAGCTTGGTGTCTCAGAGCAGGTTATATTTGCCGGAAGGGTTACTGAACAGGAGATAGTCGATTTTTACAACCTCTCTGACCTGTTCGTTATGCCCTGCAGGGAGCTTCCAGAAGGGGATGTGGAGGGCTTCGGGATAACGTTCCTGGAGGCTGGCGCCTGCGGAAAGGTGTCCATCGGGGGGCGCTCAGGTGGAGCATTCGATGCTGTGGAGGATGGTGTTACTGGATTTCTGGTCGACCCCGAGGATATGGATGGTATCGCCCATACTATAATCAGGCTTCTTACCGAGCCTGAGCTTCGATCCAAGCTCGGAGAAAACGCCCGCAGGCGGGCCGAGAAATTCTTTTCGTGGGAGAAAACTGCGGAAGCCCTTCTTATGTTGGACTCCGTTCAAAGAAATAACATATACAGATTTGTGGAACAAGAATCTTCGTGTAGTGACGGGGAGTGCCCTGTCCCTGCGCCGCCTGATGATATATTTCATACTATTTAGAGACACCCTACTTTACGGAATGAAACTTTGGGCTCGATCTAACTTTGAAAACTCGGAAAGAGCCGTAACTAATCCGCTTTTTCCCGCATCTCTATATATGGCTTCAAATGATTGCCCTGTCGTATCGCCGATTCTACTCCCTGGCTATGATTATGTAATCCGGATGTTTTTTCAAGATCTTGAAGCCCTTTTTCAGCATACTCTCGTATGCCACCTCATTTTTCCAATATCGATCGAATATGATGTAGTCTGCTTTGTGCCTGTCCGCAAACCGTGCGAGGTAATCCGCCGACAGCACCCCCCCGCATTCCCCTCTGGCCAAGAAAAGCCCGATGATATTGAGTCTTTCTATCTCGTTGAAGATCAAATTCATCGGGCCGATAACCCAAGACCCTTCCGGTATGCTTCTGCCGATATCAGAGTTAATTTCAGAAAAATTTGATTTTTCCAACAGTGAATCCTTCACCTGATAGTACAGGCTATGGCCGATGAACGCAAGCAATAAGACGAAGAAAACCATAGTTAATTTGCCCCTTATTTCCCTCTCCCAGATATAGTTACAGAGGACAGATGATATCTCGATAGCAAAAAACGGGAGAAGAGGAATTGCATATTTCACCGTTTTGGAGGTGGATATTATCCCAAGGGTTGCGATCAGGGAGAAGGTGTATATTAAAAAGATTTTATCCTTCCGATAACCTTCTTTAAATTTCACGAACACCGAAAGGAGAAAGAGGACAGTGACGGGTATCAACTCAACTTTCCTGAATAGTCTCTGGTGCTCCCTCAGGAGGTTTAGCAAAGGGGTAGTAGTGTTGAAGGCTGTTTTATTGGAAAACACGTTAGTTGATATCTGTGTCTTGAAAACCGCATAGTTGGTCAAGGCATCGTAGATATAAGGTGAAAAAGTTATCAGCACGGCTGAGATGAACATGATGCCTTGCAGCCACCTTTTGTGCCATAAGAGCACAACAGCGCCGGAAACAGCGAAAATAATACCGTTTAGATGTGTCAACATGGACAATCCTGAAAGGACTCCCGATAATAAGATATAATGAGTAGCATTCTTCCTCATGCCAAAATAGATGAGGAGGAAGCTGAAGAATCCGAACGAAGTCAGAAGAATTTCAGGCCTGTAGATCTTGAAGTACTTAAAGATTAAGAGGTTGGATAAAAATATCAGAAGTGTTAGTAATATCCTGTCGGGAGATGAACTGTCCTTACTTCCATACTTTATGAAAACGGATATCCCGATTAACAATATCATCCCAGAGACGAGAGAAACAAGCCTTAAACTGAATATATCCCACCCGAACATCCTGATAAACAGGCTTCCCATAAATACGAAAAATTTGTGGTGGACCACAATCTGTTTGTCAAAGTGTGCAAAGCCTTTGAACAGATTGGAGTGGGCGTAACCGTCTTTCTCCAGGAAATATGCCTGTTCCCCAATCCATGCCTCATCTATGTTCAGAGTATGCTTTGGGATGCTTATCAGTAGCAGAATGATCTGTATGAAAAGAAGCGATCGGATTGTTATACTGACAATATGTTTTTCCATTATCACTCTCTTGCGATACCGTGTTTCAGAAAGATCATCACCATCACAGCACTGGGAAATCCATCTCAATTTCCCGTACCGGAGACGCCCCTCTGGTCAAGTCCTCGTTTCGCATTTGTAACCCAGGCGTACAGCGGCGCAAAGGTGTGATGCTACAAAGGTCGATCGATGAGAAATCTCTTGGCTTTCTTAAATATAAGCGTTGGTATAAGGTGGGAAAGATGCCATTTCAGAGGAGACTTACCCTTTGCCGTGTCCAGCTATCTTTTCAGAAGGGTGTAGTTTTTGTACTCGCCTATACGGTACCCGCCGAGTATCTTGTTCTCAATAAATGTAAGCATCCTGACCCATAGCTTGTCATGCTTGCCAACAACGCTCTTGCTTGGGATGACCTTCCAACCCATCTCGGCTATGTGTTTCTGCATAACCGTGGGATGCGTTCCCTCGAATTTCGCCAGGGTCTTCATTTTGCCGAAATCATATGATGCATTCTCGTCCGGAAAACGCTTTTTGACCCAACTTCCGTCGTGGTGCACGGAAGAGAGTGCTATCTGCTTTCTGGTCATCTTGACAGGGGGCCTTACCCACCCATAGTGGTATATCTCGGCATCAGCGAGGACGACTTTAAGCTTCCTTCCGTTTCTGCGGAAGCCCTGTGCGCTTTCCCACGATTCTATACCGATCCCATTCCTGATTATCCTCACCTCACGACGGTACCAATTATGCGCTATCTGATAGTGATCGTAATCCCCATAGAAATGCTTATAATCGAAGAGAAAGCCCTCGACTTCAGGATCGTTGAGGTATTTTCCCATCTTCTCAAACAGTGTGGGGAGATATTTCTCATGGACAACCTCATCTGCCTGGAGATAGAACGCCCAGTCCCCGGTGCAGTAGCTGAGCGCTATGTTACTCTGTTGGGCATTTATGGCACCACCAACAAAATACTTGGAATCCCAGACAGTTTCTATTATTTTAACCTTGTCATTTCCTATAGAACGTACGAGTTCGGTGGTGCCGTCGTCAGAATCTCCTGCGGCAAGTATGAACTCATCACATATGGGGAGAATTGACTTTATGGATTCCGCTATTGGGTAGTAAAGCTTTATGGCGTTCTTGACGAAGCTGAAACCACTTACCTTCATAGGAATTCTCCTTTTCTGAAATCGGGTCAAAAATTAACCCGATCGGACGGAGAAATCAAGTATAAATTATGTAGTCGCTCGGACATGAACATATTACAGATTGTGGATGTACGCTGGTGGAACGCATCGGCGTATTACGGAGTTACAATCTCACACGGGCTCGCAAGGAATGGTCATCGGGTGGCGGTGGTCGGGATAAATGGAACTCCCCCTGTGGAATATGCTGAAAAGGAAGGGCTAAAGATTTACACGATGCCGCTTAACAGATTTGGGCTGACACATCTGATAGGTAATGCCGAGAAACTGGGCAGGATAATATTAGAGGAGGGCGTAGAGGTAGTCAATGCACACAGGTCGGAGGGTCATGCCCTCGCGGCAGCCGCTATCCGCAGGATAAAGCCCAGGCCCGTGCTCATAAGGACCTTAGGAGATTCCCGTCCTCCCAAACCTCACCTGCTGAATTCTTACCTCCACAGATCACTCACCGACAGGTTTATAGCCTCAGGTGAATGTCTGAAAATGGGGTACGTTGAGAGGATGGGGATATCCCCGGGTATGATCTCTGTAATACGCGGCGGGATTGATCTTGCCCGGTTCAAAGGTAGTGTCAGGAGCGGTACTTTAAGGGAGAAGATTGGGGTGGGCAGGGAGACCCCTGTGGTTGGTATTGTGGCAAGACTATCCCCTGAAAAGGGTCACAGGGACTTCCTGGAGGCAGCATCAATAGTCAACAGAAGCTTCCCTGAAGCCGTTTTCCTGATAGCTGGAGAGGAAAAACAGATAAAAGTTCGGGACCTGGAAATTTCCGCCCGGAGGCTTGGGATATCGGAAAAGGTGAGATTTGTGGGAAGGGAACAGAATATAGCAGGTATCATGATCGATATAGATGTTGGTGTCATAGCTTCCGTAAAATCTGAAACGATATGCAGAGTTGCTATGGAATTTATGGCCCTCGGGGTTCCTCTCGTGGGGACAGATGTGAATGTCATCCCGGAGCTCATAGATGATGGGAGGACCGGTTTCGTTGTGCCTCCCGGGGATCCCTTAGCACTTGCCCGAGGAATAGAGTCGATACTTGGTGACCCTGGTCTGGCTGAATCCTTCAGCTCAGCCGCAAGAGAGAAGGCCGAAAGGGAATTCAGCCTCGAAAATTTCGTTAGCCAGACCGAGGAAGTCATTGTGGAGGCCATGACACTCAGGCCAGATGGAGGTTACAGTTAAGATGTCTTCACAACCCGTCCAGGAAGTTGTGGCTCTTAAGCTCGACGGGCAGAGCGAGTTCGAATCTCTTCTTGCCAACGTCATATCCTATAAGAGAACTGCTGACGTTGACCTTATATCGAAGGCCTATTTCTTCAGCGAATCGGCCCATAAGGGACAGAAGAGGAGGTCCGGGGAACCTTTCGTAAGCCATTGCATAGAGGTGTCCAGGATACTTACCGAGCTACGGCTTGATGAAAAGACGATAGCGGCGGGACTCCTCCACGATGTAATGGAGGATACCCAAACGACATCAGAAGAGGTGATCAGGGAATTCGGAGAGGATATAGCTGCGCTTATAAGCAGTGTGACTAAGATCGGGGAGTTGAGGTTTAAGAGTCGCGAGGTTCAGCAGGCGGAATATTTCCGGAAGCTGCTATTGTCCCTCGCCAAAGATATAAGGGTCATACTGATAAAGTTTGCCGACAGGTTACACAATATGAGAACCCTCGAATATATGTCCCCTGAAGAGAGAACCCGTATATCGATGGAGACACTGGAAATCTACGCTCCCCTCGCACATCGCTTCGGTATAGCGAGCATAAAATACGAGCTTGAGGATCTAAGTCTCAAATACCTCGATCCGGATATGTACAATTTTTTGGATGAGAAAATCTCGCTTAAAAGGGAAGCGAGGGAAAGGCAACTGGACGAAATAAAGAGGCCCCTTGAAGAAGCTCTCAGGGAAAATGGCATAGAGGCGAGAATAACCGGAAGACCCAAGCACTTCTATAGCATTTACAGGAAGATGAAGGATAAAGGTAGATCCTTTGAGGAAATATACGACCTGCTGGCACTCAGGGTAATCGTCAAGACCATAAGGGATTGTTACCATGTCCTCGGCATAGTGCATACGCTTTTTACCCCGATGGAGGACAGATTCAAGGATTACATAGCTACCCCGAAAAGCAACATGTACCAGTCCCTCCACACTACGTTCGTTGACAGGCGGACCAGTCAAAGGGTTGAGATACAGATAAAGACGGAGGATATGCACAAGGTGGCTGAAACAGGTATAGCAGCTCACTGGCGGTATAAGGAGGGCATAGAATCAGAGGACAAACTTGACAATGCTATACCCTGGATCAGACAGTTTATCGACTGGCAGAGGGAGACCCCCGACTCCAAGGAGTTTATGGAGGAACTTAAGATAAACCTCTTTCAGGATGAGATTTTCGTGTTCACACCTAAGGGCGATCTCAAGCACCTTCCAAAAGGCGCAACCCCCATCGACTTTGCCTTCAGTGTCCATTCCGATATAGGCTATCATTGTTTCGGGGCCAAGGTGAATGGCCAGATGGTACCGCTGAGCTACCAGCTTAAAAGTGGGAACACAGTTGAGATATTAACGTCCAACCATCAGAAACCGAATAAAGACTGGCTCAATATGGTCGAAAGCGCCCGCGCAAGGTCTCGGATAAAGAGGTGGCTGAAGAACGAAGAGTATACTCAGAGCGTTAAGCTCGGCAAGGAGATACTAAGTGATCTGACGGGAAATCTGGGGGTTAATCCGAACGAAGATGAGCTCTCTGACATAGCTATGAGTTTCGGATTCAGAGATATAGAGCGTCTCTACGAAGCCATGGGAAACGGTGCTATCTCCGTGAACCAGGTTGAGGCAAAGTTTCCTGGTAAGAGGAGATCCTTCTTGGCGGACCTCATAGGCCAGGTCTGGGACAGCAGACAGGGAGTAAGGGTGAAGGATATAGACAACCCGATGATTCAGTTTGCCAAATGTTGTCACCCCGTTCCCGGAGATGATATCGTCGGCTTTGTGACGAGGGGCAGGGGAATATCGATTCACAGGAACGACTGCTCAAACGTGAAGGAAAGCACCTCGAAGATGCCGGAGAGGAGTATAGACGTGGAATGGGATTCCGACAGTGAACAGATATTTCCGGCCCAGATAATGATAACCGCAAACGATAGGAAAGGCCTGTTAAACAATATAACCGCAGCAATATCGGAATCTGGGGTGAACATAAGGAGCGGCGAATTTAGGACAGAAGATGATAGCTTGGCTTCAAATAGACTTGTTCTCGATATCAAGAACCTGAAACAGCTCAACAGACTTATGAAGAAGATAAGGGATGTGAAAGGTGTTATAAAGGTTGACAGGGTTATGGAGACCAATGGGAGAATAGAAGCCTGAAGTTCAGGCTCTATACCCTCTTGGGGATTTATGAAAGGGTGATCCCTATGTCATTTATCGAGGAATTCCTTGCCATCCATTACAAAAACCCAGTTAACCTCTTGGCTGCCTTTACGATCCTAATTGCCCTGATTGAGGGTTTGCCGCGGTATGCGGTGTACGGAGCAGCAATATAGACGATCGGTTTCGTCTACCGGAGGCGTTTTTCCACAAGGGGGACCTGATCCCCTGTACAAAACAAGCATGGAGGAGGAGATTTATGAAGGACTATGAAAGGGTGAAACACCCGTATACCGGGAGAATGATACCGAAGCTCTTTACCGGTGTTGTCACACCTCTTTTCACGCCCTGTAACCCTGACATGAGCTTGAGTCAAAAGGGTATAGCAGCTATAGTTAGATGGCTTAAGGGCACGGGTGCAGTAACGACCATTTTCGCAAGATCAGGCGTTGGAGGGATGTACACCTTTAGCTACGATGACGTTAAGGAAATGATAGATATCGTTACGTCGGAGGCGGCAGGAGATATTTTCGTTATGCCCGGGACCTCCGGCATGTATGACAGGACAGGGGCCAAGCCAGATCCTGAGAGATATACATCGGAGACCATAGAACTAAGCCTGTACGCCCAGGAGAAGGGTGCGGATGCGGTTGTAATAGTTATGCCTATGGCGCTGAGCAAGGAGGAAGGACTTCCCATAGAAGAGACAATCTTCAGATATTTCGAGCGAGTTCATAATGAAATAGGATTGCCTATGGCGATATATAATCCTCCGGGGCTCGAGGTGGAATACAGGATAACGCCGGAGCTTTTGAGCCGCCTTCTCGGACTTGAGAGGATATGGGGGCTGAAGTACTCTACCACGGATATGGGCGTGTTTACAGGACTTGCTGTGGCCTCGGAAGGCACAGACTTCGGAATTATAGCTGGTGCAGAACATGCCTACCTGTATGTCATGGTCTGTGGTGGACTTGGTGTGATAGGCCAGGGATGCGGGATAAACCCCCAGATACTCAGGGCTGTTTTCGACAGGTTCATGGAAGGTGACATTGGGGGGGCGAGGCAGGCACAGTTCGATGTACTGAGGGCGCTTAATGCTTGCAGTGGAATACCCTCTGCCCTGGCAGGGATATATTACTTCAGAAGCAAAGGGCTCGATGTCCCGCTTAACGCCAGGAACGTTCAGGGATACGATGAGGGCTCGGAAAGAAGAATTTCTGAAGGAAGGGTAAGGGAGATGGTGGAAGCCATAGACTCGCTGGTGTCGAAGTATACGTAATGACGATCTGCATTTAATAAAATCCAGCTATCGTTGCAGTGTAGAGACGCCCCGGATGAAGTTCAAAAGTCTATCCGGGGCGTTTCTGAAAATTCCATATAACGCAAAATGGTATAAGGCCAATCGGCAACTGTCATTAGTACTTTTCAGGGTTCTGAAACTCAGCGATCCTTAGACGATATGGTGCTGAGGATCTCCGAAGCACGGCTCGTATCTATTGTGCCTTTCCTCAGGGCGATGTTAACCGTAAGCTTTCCGAGAAGTCTATAATAATCAAGGAGATCCGGGGTATTTTGAGAGATCTGGACCATATGGGATTCAATAGTACCCACATCCCCTCTGCTTATCGGACCGGTAAGGGCATCCGGAAGTCCTATGGCCTTGAGGTTCTCCAAGGTTCCCCGCATCAGGGGAAGTATCACCTCCAAGGGATCAGTACAGTTGGATATGCCGGAGCTTCTGAGAAGCTCGACGGAAAGATCAGCTATTGCCACCAGGTAATTTGAAGCCACACAGAGTGCGGAGTGGTATAGCGGTTTAAGCTTCGTGTTGATCTCAAAAGGAATTCCCCCGAGCTCCCTCGCAAACTTCATGCCGAATGGTATGGCATCGCTATCGCCCTCTATCGAAACGAAGGCTCCCTTTAGCCTCTCCGGTGCGTCCTGGGGATGGGGAAGGCTCTGTATGGGATGGAAGGAGAGGACTCTTGCGCCCGCATTCCGGGCGCTGCCGAGTATGTCAGATGTCTGGGAGCCGCTGAGGTGCATCACGATCTGCCTGCTTACGAACCCCCCTCCGGAGGCGATCCTGTCGCATACATCCCCTATAACATCATCGGGAGTTGATATTATAACGACATCCGATGATTTAGCTGTCTTGACCGGATCCGTAGAATAGTTGTTACATCCAACAAGCTCGGCACAGCGACGGGCGGAGCTCAGGCTCCTGCTCGCTACAGCGGATATAATGTACCCTACACTGTGAATGGCGAAAGCCATCGATGTTCCGGCGTGCCCTGCTCCAATTACGGATATCCTCTCCAATGTCGATTCCCCTTCAGCTTCCATAGAGTGCAGCAGTCTCCCTTCGAAGCTTTTCATCCCCCTTTTCCGGTGGTCCCATCTCAGTGAAGAATTTCCCGTCGTAATCCCTCGTCCTCACAACAACCGGCATCGGCACAGCATGCCCTATGATAAGTGCCTGCTGCTTGGAGTCGAGGCTTGCCAGAACTCCTCTCAGGCTCGAAGGGTTGCTGACGCCCGTGAGAACCGCCTGGATATCTTTTTCATCGTCAAGGAGAGCTATTATCTTTGTCCCAATCTGTGAGAGAACCTCTTCATCTATCCCCGATGGACGCTGATCAACTATGAGAAGCGAGACATAGTATTTCCTCATTTCCCTTGCTATTGCTCCGAAAACTGCCTGCTTGGCAGCTATCGGATTCAGGAATTTATGCGCCTCCTCCAAGGTTATAACGAGCTGTTTCGGCTCATCCTTAGGGTCCCTTGTGGCAAGGTACCTCTCGGTCCTCCTGACGTAGAGCTCATGTATGCGGCGCACTATTATATTTGCGACCAGAAGGTAACAGAGCATGCTGGATTGCTGGCCGAACTCAAGGACGACATGGATTCCTCTGTCTATATACTCCATTATCCTCTGTATAAAATCGCCAGCGGGACTTTCGGTAAGGAACGGGAATCTCTTTATCCTCTTGAGCTTCCTGTGAAGTGCCGAAAAGGATTCGGGATGTGCGCCGACATCGGCGGCAAAATCCTTTATAGCTTCCCCTTCCTGGGAAAGAAGCTCCCTGAGCCACCCTTCACCGTACCTTGCGGCAACCAGAAACGCCGCCTCGACAGCCGTAGGATTAAGCCTCAATTCATCCTGAAGCGGCGCTATATCCTCAACAGATATGTCGTCGTACGATATCATTACCTCAACATCCGGGGATACCCCCCTTCGCCGGGTAGACTCAGGATCAAGACTGAAGACAGCGACTTGGCCTCCGAAGAGGTTCCTAAGCCCCGGTACGAATGTGCCTCCCTCCTTATGACCACCCCATCCGTACTCGCTATGCATGTCGAACACGACGTTGACAGCTCTTCGGTTCTTTATAAGTCCGCTCAGAACGAGTCTTGTAAGGAAAGTCTTTCCTGTACCGGTCTTCCCGAAGATTCCATTGCTCCTCTCGACAAACCGATCCAGATTCATGCAGACATAGGTTTCCATGTCGAGCGGTTTCCCTATGTTGAAGAACCTTTCACCCTTTTCTTCGCTCCCGAATATCCTTGCCACATCTCCTTCTTCGGCCTCCCTGACCAGTGAAAAGTGGCTTGGGATCGTCTTTACGGGCCTTATCTCATCCTCGCCGTTTTGACCTTCGTCCTTGCCAAGGGTCAACATGGGCCTCAACGATACAGTGACATAGGTGCTTGTGCCGCTGAGGACCTTTCTCATCAGCTCGTCGTCTCTGCCGGGAGGATTTATGAGTATATCGGGGTTTGTGGCGTCGAGGCGTATGTCTGTTATCATTGAAAAAAACCGGTTTTTCTGACCATCTATAACTACGAACTTTCCCGCCTTAATGTCCTCAGGGCTTTCCTCAGGATCAAGCTTCATCTCGACCCCTTCTATTAGTGAGCCCCTCGTTATTACGCCTATTATCTCGCCGCCTTCACTCAAAGCACGATCCTCCTCATTATGGAACCGAGCCTGTCATAATCGTCCTTTATAAGCTTTGAAAGCTCTTTGCCCACCTGAACGACGTATCCGCCGTTCTCCCCCCTTGACCTCAGGGCGTTCCTTACCGCGGCTATTATGAGCTCGTCGGGAGGGGTTCTGGAATTGCTCACAAGTGTCCTTAGAAAATCGTAATTTGAGGTGAAATCCCTTATATCCTCATCGGAACAGGGATATACGAAGCTGTGTATCGAGGGAGGGTTCGGCGGAAGGATCTGTTTCACCTTTGATTCGTCCCCGTATCCGACTGTAAAGGCATGAAACTCGGTTCTGAGAAGCTCAAAGACCTGGGGCTGCTCGTATCTGAGTTCCTCCTCGGTCATACCGTATGCGGAAGGACGCCTGTTCGGCTCTATGGAACGTGTTACAACGTTGAAGACCAATCCGAAGATGGTGACCTCGGAGGGGATTTTGACGAAAGAGCCGAAAGGAGGGGCACAATTAATCGCCCTGCTTTCGGCTACAAATTCGGCCGTGCTGCTCTCAACGACCTCTCCTATGTAATCCCTGTCCATCTTGTTCTAAAGGGCTTTTCTCTCGAGTATTGCCCCAAGTATAAGTCTCTTAACGATCTCGGCGTTATCAATTGTACCAGGACCGGTGACGAAATAGTTCATATAGCTCTTCTTAAATATCTCCCTATCAGTCGCCACCTCCTTAACTGTGATGGTATACTCGAATTTCGTCTGCGGCTTCTTATCAACCCTCGTCGCGCTTGTGACAGTGCCCTCTTCCCCGTAGCCGTAGTCATCCTCCTGTCCGAATATCTGACCGCGCGCCTCGATGTGAAATACAGGATTATCGTAGACAACCCTGAAAGGGTTCTTGATATATCTGACCGGGACTGCCCCCGATTTACCCATCTGGCTGCTTCCGAAATCCGCCGCCAATACCTCATCCTTTTTGAGCTCGCGGCCAACCATCTGAGCTATCTGGTCTTTCTTCATACCGAGCCCGGTTCCGACTATATGAACTTTGATGGTTATGTCCAGCTTTTCGCTGGGCGGATTTGGGAGGCCTGATTTCTCGATTACCGCATATTTCTGGGTACATCCTGCTACCAGAAGCACAAGAATAAGAATTGCTGGCAGGACCGCTCTCATCTCACTTCCCCTCCTTTAAAAGGCTAAGGCAGGTTCAGCGCTTCCCAAGGCCCGAGAGAACCTTCCTGGTTATCTCCTCGATAAGCTCTTCCTGATGCCTCTCTGCTGAGGGAGATGGAACTGCCTCAGAAAGCCTCATCTCACATTTCTCGATAGAGCAGCTCTCACATCCCGGGCTCTTCCCTTTGACACCGAGCTTTTCTTTAACCTGCATGAGCTTCTGCACTTTCTCAACGGAAAGCGCATTCACCCTGCCGAGAAGCCTGGCCACAAGCGTTATGTGGGCAAAATGCTCCAAAGTCTCCATCTTATAATAGGCGTTCATCACATCCGGCCCTAAGGTGAGCGCCCCGTGATTCTCGAGGAGGAAAGCGTCGTAATCTTCTATGTAATCCTCAATAGATTCGTATATTTCAGGGGTGGAAGGGGTACCATATTCCGCCAGGGGTATCGAGCCAAGGGATATTACCACCTCAGGAAGCACACATTGAGCCAGTGGCATCCCTGCGACCGAAAAGCCTGTAGCTACAGGTGGGTGGGCATGTACGACAGCATTTATGTCCTCCCTCCGCCTGTAGACCATAAGGTGCATCTTTATCTCCGAGGAAGGCTTCCTGCTGCCGGATATCCTGTTCCCCTCCATATCGCATACCACAAGGTCGCTCTCTTCGAGAAAACCCTTGCTCATCCCGGTCGGCGTCGCAAGTATACGATCCTCAGCGATCCTGATGCTCACATTACCGTCGTTAGAGGCGACATAGCCCTTCATCCATATTCGCCTGCATACTTCCACTATATCCTTTTTGGCTGTATAGACAGATAACATCTCTTGGACTCCCCTTCAGGAGAATTTTCTCCAGCTTTTGCTGTCTGTATCAACAGAATCAATTATACCAACTATAAGCGAGCGGACAGGCGCAAGTTTCACGCCAAGGGCGAGCCTTGCCGCATGGCCTTCCCTGACAACGAGTACAACTTCACCCTCACCAGCCCCGGCCATATCCACAGCCAGGAAAGGAGTCCCACTCGGGTCCATGTTCCCGTCGAGGGCATGAACAATCATGAGCTTCGTAGAATTGTAAGCTTCATGCTTTATCGTTGAAACAACACTCCCTATGACTTTCGCTACTATCATAAAAGCTCCGGGATAAAAGCTTATTTGCCGAGACTGCCTCAAAGTATAAATAAAAAGGTACTTACGGTCAAGAAAATAAAAAAGAGGGAAACCTCCATATCTCAAGCTTACAACCCCCGATCACGGGACAAAACGGGAAATGATTTCTTTCTCTGGCTTATGGCATTTCCTCACGGAGCCTTCCCACCATCGGGAGATCCGCCTCAGCAAACTCGTAATTCCCGAGGTCGCCTATTTTTACCCACGCAATATGGGAATGGTAGAGCGGCCTGGGCTTCCCGGAGTTTATCCTCACCTCCCAGAAACTGAGGTCCACAGCCAGCTTCGGGCTATAGCGGAACCTTGAACGGCCCAGCATATTTCCTACCTCAACCTCGATCCCAAGCTCTTCGGAAAGCTCCCTCCTCAAAGTATCCTTCGGGGCTTCGCCCTGCCTTACTTTCCCTCCGGGAAACTCCCACCTCCCGGCGAGGTGCCCCTCGGAACGCTGGCAGATCAGTAATCTATCTTCAGACCTTATTACGCCGGCCACTACCTCTATGGGCTGTGTAATGCCTCTCGACATTCCCTGTTCCATGTCCAGTCAAAATATCTAAACCGAAAGGTCAGTGCTGCTAAAATCCACGCCCGCTCAAAAATATGTTACCTGGGCCGATAAGTCAAGGGTAACCTCCCCGCTGGCCCACCAGACGAGAAGATCTCACAGCAGATTTTACTTGACTAATATACATTAGTTCACTATATTTAAATTGAAATAATTACCTCAGGATCTGGTATAGTGGGGCTGGCTCAGGGAGCTATATATGGTAGAGATAGGTAAACTAAGACCAAATCAGAGAGCAAAAACCCCTAAAGGGCATATTGTTATAATCCTCGAGCATCTTTCCAGAAGCACCGTCGTGAAAGTCCCGGGATGGAAGGAAAGGCTCGAACTCTCCAAACGCCAGATGGTTATGCCCGTAACTGAAGATAATTGATCTTCTATCGGGATTTATGCATTAATTCCCATGCGGTTCAGGCTCTGTAGCTTTTGGCAGAAGTCTGCCAGCGTCCATTTCCCTGTGCAGATATTACCTGAACATATGGATAGCTATTACTATATGTTCAGCTTATATAGCCCCTTCGGGTTTTCCCATAGCCATCTCCGTGCTATGGACACCGCATCCTCGAACTTCATAAGTCCCCTATCGATACGTCCTCCGAGGACTAAAGCTATATCTTCACGTGCCATCTTAAGATGCCCGTAAACCTTTTCGACCGGATGCCCGTAATCTCCCCCGAAGCCTATTATCTTGTTCATTGGAACAAGATCGATCCATTCGTCGAGAGCTGAGCAGGTCATCTTGGGGGAAATGATATGACACCAGCAGAGGTTGAGCCAGACATTCGGGAAGTTTTTCCCGATCACGCCCGTATCACGGACCGAGGGCATCCCCATGTGATAGAGGTCGAACCTGGTGTCGGGGTGTTGCGGAAAGATCGATATCATATGTTTCGAATCGAGGGTGCGAAAATCACCCCACATCCCGCTGTGAACTGCAACGACGATATCGAGCTCCGCGGCTATGTCCATGAGCTGATGCATCAGGAAATCGCGCAGATGATCTGACCCTTCCATCTCCGCAGGGTCCTCACCTTTCAATATCTTCTTAAGGACGTTTTCAGCAATCTTCCTGTCAAGGTCAACAGTTGGACGCGAAGCCATCTTGAGACCCACGGCCCCCTCGGATTTCCATTTCTCGATACCCTTCCTGGCAAGCACAAGGTAGCTCTCAAGGTCAGAGACGTCTACCCCGAGTTCCTCCGATTTTGCCTTCAGATCCTCCAGGGATTTTATTCCCCAGTAAGTGCCCATAGGCATAAGCGGGATAAGGAGGTCAAGGTCATAATCGGTCCGCCCACTCTGAGTGAGGCACACTCTGATGTTACATTTATCCCTCAATATCTTTTTGTATATCCCGGGTTTGTTGTCTTCAGCGATACGCTCTGAGAGCTCTTTGTAGTTGTCATCAGTGATATCGTCATGGCCGTAGAAATCCTTGGCAACTATGAATGCGGGGCGTGAGTATGAACCGAAGCGTATATGGTCGAGATAAGGTCTGAAAAGCTTCCATCTCTGCTCAAGAGGTATGTCGTGATCGAAGAGCTTTTTGTGGTCACCTGGTGACATTCCGGAGGTTATTATGTCAGTTCCGGTGTAGTGCGAGAAAAGCGTCAGCACATCTACCTTGGCGCTCGTTCTTACGGGTTCCGGCGGGAGATGTTCGTGGGCATCCACGATCTCCATGTCCTCAAGCTCCTTAAGGAGCTTCTTCTCTGTTGATGTGTAGTTCACTATCGTCTCCTTGTTTGGTAATCCAGATATTACCGGTCGAGCTTTCGCGGGACAATTTAAGTCAGCAAGAGTTGCCTGTCAATAGGGTTTTTCCTAAAATCCTTGACGGATCTCGATTTTTGAGTAAATTTAATGCACCGCTTTCGACGATTGAGAGATAAACCCACAAATGAACTTAGCTGAAGGAGTGGAATATGATTGCCAGGGAAGTTGTCAAAAGAGCCCTTCATTTCGATTATCCTCCATATGTCCCTCTCTGTGACTGCCGGGAAGAGAGCGATATAATACAACTTGGCTCCAAGGCGCTGGTTCCTGAGTCTACCTCGCCTCGGGTGGAAGGCAGTGATCTGCTGCCGGTAGGTGTGGATGGAATTATGGCTACCAGAGAGGAGCGGGCGGCTGGAGTCCGTGATGAGTGGGGGGCTGTCTGGCGAAGCCTCGACAACTCCTCCGGATGGGTGATCCATTTTCCTCTGAAGGAGAAGTTCGATCTGGAAGCCATAAGTGTGCCCGATCCCCACGATCCCAGGCGGTTTGAGCTTGCCCGGCAGCGGCTGACAGAGCTGCCGGAAGGGATGTACATCCTGGGGAGCAGGTCCTCGTCGCTCTTTGAAAGGATGTTCTACCTGCGCAGCCCCGAAGAGCTTTTCTGCGATATGGTTACCGATCCGGTAAAGGTAGGGGATCTGGCGGATCTGGTGCTCAGACACACCCTGGGATTGATAGAGGAGTGGCATTCCCTGGGAGTCGACGGGATATTCATTGGGGATGACTGGGGATCACAGCAGGGTACCCTTATCAGTCCTTCGCTCTGGCGGCGGATCTTTCAGCCACGATATGCCAAGCTTGTGGAAGCATCCCACACCAGGGGAATGGATATATTCCTCCATAGCTGTGGGGACATTTTCGATCTTATACCTGATATGATTGATTGTGGGTTTGATGCCATCAATACCCATCAGCCTTGCCTTATGGGGATTGACCGATTGGCTGAAACTTACGGAGGTAAGGTGACGCTAATAACTTCACCTGACATTCAGACCACGATGGCTTTCGGCTCACCCGAGGATGTGGAAGAGGAAAGCCTGCATATCCTGCGGGCCTTCTCGCCGTATCACGGAGGGCTTATAGGGCATGGACATTATACCTGGGATACACCTGTTGAAAATGCGGATGCCATGGTAAGGGCTTTCCGAAGCTGGAAGCCGCCATATGCAGTATAAGCTATTTTGGTACATTCTGGCATGTACATTTAAATGGCGTCCCTAGGGGGAGTCGAACCCCCGTTGCAGGATCGAAAATCCTGAGTCCTGACCGCTGGACGATAGGGACACCTTCAGTTAAAGTTGCTTATAAATATAACAAAGATTTATAGTTTTTTCAAGCCTCTTTTTTGTAACCAGAGTTACCGTTTCCATACCTCTCTATTTCTCACGAAGACTATATCCCCGAATTCTACCCCGAGCTCGTCCGCCACGTCCTCACATTTAACTTTGAGCAGGAAAAATATTTCTCCATCAACTTCACTCAGCGTCTCGAAGTTTCCCTGCCCTTTGGCGATAATAAGATCCGCCCTCTCAAAATGCTCCACGAATTCTTCGGAGAACCCTTCAAAAGGAATGCCAATCATATCGGCCCCGGTCTCTATGACCTTTGCCACCCTGTCAATTCCAGCTTCCAGGGCGTCCTCCATAAGCGCATCGTTTATAATGGGACCGCTTTTCACCACAAAGGTTACATCATAAATTCGGAGTTCCTCCAGAAGCACTTTGTCGAAGACTATCTCTCCTGCATTGTCACCGATATATAGAACTTTACCTGAAGGCTGCTTTAAGCTGGCCTCTGCAAGGGATTTCCTGAAGAGTTCGTAGTCATCTATGGCGAAGTCTGATCTCAGGATATCTTCTATATCCCTCTCGAGATCAAAAGGATGGGCGATGCCAAGGTCTATTATATTTCCGGCCACAGCAAGCTTGATGGCTGTGTAAAGTCTGTCTTCGGACCTGTCAACGATCGACTTGAGGGTCTCATACATGTCGAGGGCGATCCTATTGTACTTCCTTTTGACCTCATAGAACGGGTCCTTAACACCCGTAATCTCGCTTACAACCTTGTAGGCGACGTTGGAATGATCAGCCGGTGTTTTGTCGAGCCTAACACCTATCAGTCTTTTCATTATCTCATCGAGTACCTTGCGATGGACCTCGGGGTCATCT
Organism: uncultured bacterium; assembly: GCA_964611725.1. GTDB lineage: Bacteria > Latescibacterota > CAZTBA01 > CAZTBA01 > CAZTBA01 > CAZTBA01. Next base: position 7,324 of record CAZTBA010000018.1, on the reverse strand, counting down.
GATATGAGCTTTACCGTATTCAGACCTTGTCTGAGTATACATGGTATGCAGCTATTTCTTACCCGCAAATATCCTCCTTTCGGATCTCTCCATCCCTGACGGGTACCGGAGATGTCCTGTGTTTCCAGAAGACCAGTGCGAGTATAATCCCCAGGATCGAGAAACTTGCTATGATCCTGAGGGTCGAATCTATCCCTATTACATCGGCAATAGCACCGAACCCCGGGGCTGCCATACCGCCGATACCCCACCCGATACCTATCATTATACCTGAGACCATGCTTGAGTTCTTGGGTGCCTGTTCCTGTGCCATCTGGATGATCGTCGGGTTTGTCGAAAGGAGTATGAAGCCTGCAAGTACTAAAACGACCGCGAAAGCCATCCCGTTCAAGGAGGGTACATAGAGAAAGAGCGGGAATGAAAGGGCGAAGGATAGGAAAATTATGAGCTTAAGTACACCGTGTCCCCCCACTCTGTCAGATATGTAGCTTCCCATCATGCTGCTCGCCGCGCCGGACAGGGAGAAAAGCGTTAGAATTACCCCTATGCTTTTGAGCTCAACTCCGCGTTCCTTGAGGAGGAGTGGTACGAAGGCGATAAACCCGACTGCGACGATCGACTTCATCACGGCAAGAAGCAGCAGGAGGGTTATGGACTTCGCCCCTTTCTTCATCTCTGTAAGAAGCTCTCCGAAGGAAGGACCGCTTCTGCCATGCCCGAGGGAAGGAGAGTATATGTAGAACAGGGCCGCGATTATTATTCCCGGGATCGCAAGCCATGGTGTATTTTCCTGTCCGAAGGCCGATATGAAGTAGGTTATGACTATCGGGCCACAGGCATATCCAATGTTTCCGCTTGCGACGAAAAACGAGAGGAAAAAGCCCCTACCTCCGCTTGCTTTGCCGGCTATGGCAGCCCCCTGGGGATGATAGGCTGTAACCCCAAGCCCTCCAAGCACAAGTATGGCGACAAGCCAGAAATAGTTGGGAACAATACCTATGAAACTCGTAAAGGTCGCTGCCATAGCAATGCCAGCCACTCCCAGTGCCTTCCCTCCTATCCTGTCCGATATAAGCCCAAATATAGGCTGTGCCATCGATCCGAAAATACTGAGAATCGAGACGAGAGCCCCTGCTGTGGCAAGTGATAGGTCGAACTTGATCACTATAAGGGGTAGGAGGGGGACCAAGAAATTCGAATACATATCTGCGACGAAGTGGCCGAGCGAGACGACAGCTATACGAAATTTTGCTGAAGCTTCTAACTCTCGGGAGATCCCGGAACTGACACCAATTTCCACTAATCCGCTTCTCCTTCGGTTTCAAGGACCGTAGATTATGTCCTTAGGAGTTATCATTACCTTCTTTTCTCCTTTTGCCACATGCCCGATCCTGTAGCAGCGGGTGCCGAGCCTCTGACATATCTCTGAGATCCTTCCCGACTCGGACTCTGGTGCATAGATTGCAAAACCGATTCCCATGTTCCAGGTCATATAGGCCTCTTCGTCACTCACATCTCCGGCCTTCTGGAGGAACGTAAATACAGGTTGTGGGTCGGGCAATTCCTCTATGACATATGTAAAATCGCGCTTCGCCCGCATCACTTTTTTCCAGGCGGAACCTGTGATGTTTGAAAGGTAGTGGATCTCAATCCCGCTTTCGAACATCTCCAGTATCTCTCTGGCGTAAATCTTGGTCGGAATAAGAAGCTCCTCTCCGAGGGTTTTACCGTTCTCAAGCTCCGTAAGGAGTCCATCTGGGAGCCTTTCGGCTATCTTTCTGGCGAGTGAAAGGCCATTCGAATGGATACCGCTGCTTTCGAGTCCATAGATTATATCACCTTCCGTGAGCTTCCCTCCAAGAACTACCCTCTCTTTGGGGCGAACTATCCCGATCGAGGAACCGGTCATATTTACGGATTCAGGATAGATTATATCCGGGAGGGTTGGGGTCTCACCACAGGGGATAGCAATGCCCGATTCCATGCAGCCCGCTGAGAGTCCCTTCAGGAGATCTTCAACTCTCTTTTCGTTAGAGAACCAGGAAGAGTCCCCAGAGGCGATCTCATCGGTCAGGGCGAATGGTGTGGCCCCTACGCAGATAAGGTCGTTTACGTTCATAGCGATGAGATCGATCCCAAACCCATCGTAAAGGGAGTGCCCTTTCACTTCCTTGCTGAAACCAATCTTGTCGGCTATCTTGTTTTTGGTGCCGACCCCGTCGGTTTTGAAGGCAAGCATAAAATCGTAATCGAGGAAGTCGAAAAGGGCGGCTGGCTCGCCTATGCTTTCAGGCACAACCCTTATGCCGAGCCTCTCGATGGAAATGAACGTAGGTTCTAAGGCCCTCATGACCCTTTCTTTAAAAGGATCAAGTTTGCTGTAGTCTACGAAATCAGAGTATTTCATAATTTACACCCCCCGCCGCTTTTAATGACGGCTATATTTCTTGAATGGAAGGTAGAATATAATTTAAATGGTCCCCACAGCCAAGAACTTTTCATCGATCGGCTATCTTTCGCCTTGACTTGCACTGCCTGAATGGCTATCATGTACCCGCCATCGATTATCTTGTCGGAGGAACTGTTTTCTTTAAGGGAGCAAGCTATGCGTTTTCCCAGATCCAGTGGCATTCTCCTGCATCCCACCTCCCTCCCGGGGCGTTTTGGCATCGGCAGCCTGGGAGCTGAGGCCTACAGTTTTGTGGATCTGCTTGCGGAGTGTAAGCAGCAGCTCTGGCAAGTGCTTCCGCTCGGCCCCACAGGTTATGGGGATTCACCCTATGCATCGTTTTCAGCCTTCGCCGGAAATTCCCTCCTTATCAGCCTTGACAGGCTGGCTGAAGACGGGCTCCTTTCGCGATCAGATCTGAAGGATGCTCCATCGTTTCCGGCAGAGAATGTCGATTACGGTCCCGTCATCGAATTCAAACGTGCTGTGCTGGAAAGGTCTTTCGCAAACTTTGAGAAGAGGAGATCGGGGGCTCAACAGGCTGAGTTCGAGGTCTTCTGTGAGGAACACGCGTCCTGGTTGGACAGCTATTCCCTTTTCATGGCGCTTAAGGATGCGCATGGGGGGGCTGTGTGGAACACCTGGGATAGAGATATAGCACAGCTAAGGCCCGGGGCCTTGAGAAGTTGGAGCTCTAAGCTGGCAGCGCCGATCCTCTTTCACAAGTATCTGCAGTATCAGTTTTTCAGGCAGTGGTCCAGGCTGAGGAAATATTCTTCCGAAAAGGAGATAAAGATAGTAGGTGATATGCCGATATTTGTAGCCTACGATAGTGCCGATGTCTGGTCGCACCCTGAGGTCTTCCATATCGGCGACGACCTCATGCCGACGGTTGTGGCCGGTGTCCCTCCGGATTATTTCAGCAAAACGGGTCAGCTCTGGGGGAATCCCCTCTACCGCTGGGATGTGATGGCGGAGAGAGGATATGGCTGGTGGATCGAGCGCTTCCGCGCTGTGTTGAACTTCGTAGACATCGTGAGAATAGACCACTTCCGCGGGTTTGAGGCCTACTGGGAGATCCCGGCTGAGGAAGAGACGGCTGTCAATGGGCGCTGGGTGAAGGGTCCCGGATCTGACTTTTTCCACACGGTGGAGACCGATCTGGGGCAGCTTCCTCTCATAGCCGAAGATCTTGGGGTGATTACACCTGAAGTAGAGGCCCTGCGGGATCAGTTTGGGTTTCCTGGAATGAAGGTGCTGCAGTTTGCCTTCGGTAGCGGGGCAGACAACCCCTATCTCCCCCACAACTATCTCCGGAACTGTGTAGTTTATACGGGTACCCACGATAACGATACCGCCATCGGGTGGTTTACCGGATCAAGCACCCGTAAGGAGAGGAACCACTTTCTAAGTTACACGGGAACGGATGGAAGTTCAGTAAACTGGGATCTCATCAGAATGGCGCTCAGTTCGGTAGCGGATGTGGCAGTTATACCCCTTCAGGATGTGCTGGGCCTCGGTCCGGAGGCGAGGATGAACACCCCAAGTCTGGCTCAGGGCAACTGGAAGTGGCGTTACAGGGATGGGGCCCTGGGGAAGGATGTTATGGAGAAGCTCTGTATGATGACGGAGATATATAGCAGAGTATCAGAGAAAATTGAGGATGATAAAGAGACAGGTTCTCGAAAATTAAAAGCCGACCACAATTAGCAACCGGCCTTCCTTCCGCAAGAGGTGTGATACCCATTTCAGTTGATAATGAGATTATTTCTTCTGTCCGTAAAAATAGCCACGGTTAGACTCTGTCCAATAAGCCCTCGGCGGTCAGCAAGCAGCAGTCAGCCAGAGAAGCTGAAAGCTGATGGCTGAACGCTTAACTCTTCAGATCAGTATCATTTCAGATGAAAAAGGTCTGAACTACCCTTTATATACCTCTATCATATAGTCAAGACCTATATTCTCGACCCTGGGGGCGAGCCCATCTGATCCGAACTTCTCCACAAGCATCGCCACGTGGGAAGCAACTCTCTCATGGACTAACCCCATAATCTCCTCTAAATCTGTCCCTTTCGGTTCCTCTCTGAGGATCGTTCTGTCTAAGACGCCGAGGTATTCCCTTGGGTCGATCACTCCCGGATTCTCACCCAGCGCCTTCTTTACGGGAAGAAGTATATCTTTGGAGGTCTTTTCGACACCGGGGTTGTCATGGAAATATTTCCTGAAAGTAGCGGTTATCGCAAGCCTGAGATCTGTGTCGATATTTATCTTCCTGATGCCGGACTTTATAGCCTCCAGTATCTTCTCCATGGGGATTCCCCTGGCATCCTCTATATGCCCTCCGTAGCTGTTTATCTCTTCGATCAGCTCAGCAGGAACGGTCGATGAGCCATGTCCGACAAGGAAATTCTTCAGGTTGCGGCGGTAGGCAACCAGTCCCTTATAGCTTTCGTCCACTATATATATGGCGAGCTTCTCAAGACCGGCTCCCTTGTTCGGCCCGTGTGATGTGCCATAGGCTGTGGCAAGAGCATCGGCCCCGCTCTTGTCGAAGAAATTTGGCACTAAGTAATTATCGTATTTCGTCGTCATCTCATGGACTATATCCTCTTCAACTCCCTGAAGTTTTCCATACTCGCCTTCGACGCTTGCTCCCTTCCTGTGCGCGTACTCGACCATCTCCTTAGTCTTGGCTATGTTATCTTCGTAATCGAGTTTAGAAAGGTCTATCATAACTGAACTGTAACCCTGGTCGACACACGCCTTAGCGGTTTCCTCATCGCCATGATCAAGATGCAAGGCTATGGGAAATGGGTGATTTGAAGCCTGCATAGCCTTACGGACCATGTAGGCTATCTTGTCCGGTCCGCCCTGGAACTTGTTTGCGCCTTTGCTTGCCTGTATTATTCCGGGGGCCTCGGTCCTTCTCAGCCCTTCAATTATGCCTGTCGCCTGAGTATAGAAGTTAACGTTGAAAGCACCTATGCCGGCAGGTCGCCCCCCAAGCGAGGAAACTTCGGCTGCCCTGAGCAGGGGTACCATAGAGTGAAAGCCGCTGCTATTTCCCATCACTTATCCTCCTTATACTTTATTGGCTGACCGTCTGGCCAGTTTTGCTCAAAAAATTTCCCCCAAATATAGCAAAAACATCCTGGCATATCAAGTGCTATCTTAGTGGGGACTCTGCAAGTTATTGAAAATACAGGGGCATCGGGGTAAGTAATTGATTTCATAGTGAGATGTGGCTTCGATTTAGCGCCGGCAAGTTCTGTTCATTTTGACCTGCTTTGATGGGATCTGGACACTATCTGGGCAACAGGATGCTGACACCTTATGTCACCCTGACTCCCGATCGTGCAGCGGATCTTTGCACAGGGCCCGGGAGTGTCAATCGAAGAAGACTTGACAGACTTGAGCGCTTGTTTTATACTACACTCAATTCGCCGGGCTTCCACAAGAGTTTCGGGTTTTTCCATTCGAAAGTGCATTTCAGAGAGGAGTAAGAAATGAAACCCATCATGCTCTCGATGTGGTGTGGGCTATTGCTATGCACCATGAGCAGTTGTGCAGGTCACTCGAACGGAGAAGAGGGTAAGGTCATGCAGCTCAGACCCCGCTATACCGTTAACGGTCAGCCGGTGTTGGGCACATATCACGGCAGTACCTTAGAGGATCTGGCCATGCTGAAAGAAGCGAATATGAACCTTGTCATCGACGGCAGCCGTAAGCTTCTCGATCCGGGTGCGCCGGAGGGCAAGTTCTGTCTGGAAAACGGCATCAAGGTCATGTATTCCCTCATCGGTCACATCTATGGAAGACCCCTTTTGGGCAGTGCAATGACCGCTACCCAGGACACGGTTCCACTCGCTCCCTGGCATAGCCCTCTGCCCGAATCCGGTGTAATCCAGATCGGGGAAGAGCTCATACGCTATCGGGGCTATACACCGACTGCGCTGCTCCGTTGCGAACGTGGTTTTGGTGGCACACAACCTGCCAGCCATCACACCGCGAGTATCCTCCTTTGGCCGGGGCCCCTCAGGAAGGAGATCGCGGAGCTCAAGGACTCTCCCAACCTCTGGGGCTACTATGTGCTGGATGACAGCCCCGGCGATGCCCTGTCCGCACTGCGGGCTATGTATAAGATCATCAAGGAAGTGGACGGCGACGATCACCCGGTCTGTGCCGGGTTTGGTGGTTCCACTGTGGTGCACAACTTTGGACCAGGCGTGTGCGATATCGTCCTGTTCTATCATTACCCATTCTTTAAGGATGGCTATGATCGGATTTCTATCAGCCAGGAGGCGCAATATCTGCTAACAGACCTACGCCGGAAAGTGCCGGGCGTCCCGTTCATCGGGGTCTACCAGGGCTTTTGGGGACAGGCCGGATCTACCAGTGCCGTATCTACCATATGGACTCACGAGGTGCTGACACCCCAACAGGTGCGTGTGCAGATGGAGGACTACGTCAGGGAGGGTGCCGAAGGGCTTATCGCACATACCTTCTGTGGACCGAATCAAGATATGGTGTGCTGGAATAGTCAGGGTTCCCTGCGAAAGGCGATCGGCGAGATCCATGAGGAGATTTTCTCCACCGGAGGCCTTCGGGTTTCTCCTCAGCCCGATTCGATGGCTCAGATGCGGATCCAACCAACAGGATTCTGGAGGCAGCCACATGAAATCGGGGGTCTTCCACTCGTCTGGTATGTCATCGGTCCATTTGACGATGCGAACCAGGAAGGTTTGAATGCTGTGTTTCCTCCGGAGCGCGAAATTGACCTCAAGGCGAGCTATGTCGGCAAGCACGGAGAGTTGCACTGGACAATCCAGCCGTACGAGCAGCTTCTTTGTATGGTTTACTACAAGGATGGTTATGCAT
>CAZTBA010000017.1:0-28604 GCA_964611725.1 uncultured bacterium | reverse complement strand
CTCACCACTCGCTTTTGCAGACTTAATTGACTGGTAATTCACACCAAGCGTTTAAGAACTCGAGTTGAGAGATTGTCATATGGTTCAGCGTTCGAAAGATTGGTTCAGTCAGGCAGTGCGTGACTTGGAGCAAGCAGAGGATTCACAACGGGCAGGCCGCCACGAATGGGCCTGTTTCGCTGCCCAGCAGTCTGCCGAAAAGGCCGTTAAGGCCCTGCATCTGCAATTGGGCCAGGAAGCGTGGGGCCATGTGGTGGCCAGGCTGCTGAGCGAGCTGCCTGGATCTTCGAAGGTGCCGCGGGAGTTAATCGAGAAGGGCCGGGTTCTCGACAACTTCTACATTCCAACGCGTTATGCCAATAGCCATCCTTCAGGGGCGCCATTTGAACATTACGGTCAGCTCCAGAGTTCGGAGGCTCTCCAATATGCCGGTGAGATCATTGAGTTCGTCCGTGTTCAGATGGCCTGATGCCGGGACAGTCGATCGGGCGTTGCGTCACTGGGCGCAGGAAGTTCGAAGGAAATGTCGGGACATTTTGCGAATCGGCTACATAGGCTCCTATGCCCGTGGTGACTGGGGAGTAGGTAGTGACCTGGATGTAATCATTATATTGAAGAAGTGCGATCAGCCCTTTCTGCAGCGCGCATCGAAATGGGATACTACATCCCTTCCCGTTCCGGCGGATGTAATTGTATACACTGAAGAAGAATGGCAAACGCTGTCCGAAAGAGGTGAGCGATTCTATCGGACGGCTGAAGAAGAGGCCATCTGGGTTGTAGAGTGAAAAAGTGATCTCAAGTTGCGGATGCGATATGCAACAATAGCTCTTACTTTATTACAAGCGTAATGGGTAATGCGTATGGTGTAGAGCGTAATGCGATTGGGATTAAGGAGTGAATTTAAAAGGTTATCGGAATTTAGAGGTTTACAAGTTATCATTCAAAATCAAGCTGTAGCCAGTCCCATGCTTTTACGCCTTATGCTTTACGCCCTACGCAATACGCTTTATGCCTTTCGCTACACCTGGAGTAATGGATCATGAGGAACTATGACCTTTGCATCATAACAGCAGCAAATGACCGCCAGGCTGAAGGATATAGAAAGCAGCTTGAATGGCGCAAGAGCAGGGGAATGCTGCCGGATGGGACTGAGTTCCTGGTGTATGCCGATCCTCATGGAAGGCGGATAGGCTCAGGTGGAAGCACTATCTATGTCCTACACAGGTTACTTGAGCGCTCTGGCCGGGATTTCGAAGGTGCTTTCCGAAATAAGAGGATATTGATTCTTCATTCAGGTGGTGATAGCCGCAGGTTGCCGGCCTATTCGGCCATGGGCAAGATATTTGTCCCGTTGCCGACTGAAAGGTATTTCGCGCTTTTTGATATATTGCTTGACAACTTTATGCAGTTGCCGTGTTTGGATGAAGGGCAGGTTATCGCGGCTTCGGGAGATGTTATTCTGAGCTTCGAGCCAAGTTATGTTGCATTTAGCGATACAGGTGTAACTGGCGTGGCCTATCCGGATTCTCCAGACGTAGCTTCTGGCCATGGTGTTTACGTAACGTTAGCCGATAGCTCGGAACGGAATCCGAGGAAGGTGGTCGATTTCCTCCAGAAACCGAATCTCGATGAACTGCGGGGTGCTAACGCACTCGACCTCGCCAATAGGGCCTTCGTCGATACAGGGATAATGAATTTCGCTATTGATGCTGTAGAAAGACTTGTGCAAGTTTCGGAATTGCGCGAAAAAATTGCCAGCGGCGATATATCTCTTGACCTCTACAAAGAGATAGCTTTTGCGATGCTGAACAAGGAGGAAATCCCATATGTGCATCAGTTGGCAGAGATCCCCTTCTTCGTGAATCTGCTCCCCTATTGCGATTTCTTTCATATCGGCAGAAGCAGGCAATTTCTTCGGAATTTCTATTCTTTCACTCACGCCAGTGCCCTTTATGACTTCCACAGTTTTACGAGATCAAACGCAAAGGATTATCCCCGGTTGAGGAATGGTTTCATATATAACACATTTATCTCTACGAACTATGTGGAGATAGAGGAACCTGTATTCGTCGAAGGGTGTCATCTCAATGGAAAACTCAAGCTCGAGGGAGAGAATATCCTGACGGGTGTGCCCGAAAATGCAGGGGATATCTCTTTAGAGAGAGGCATCTGCCTGACTGTTGTTCCCGTTGAAGGCGATAATTGGGCTTCCATAGTCTACGGAATCAACGATGATTTCAAACACCTGCTTGAGGATAACGAATGCACTTTCCTAAATATAAGCTTCTCAGAATGGATAGAGAAATCTGGCGTTTCACTGACAGATCTCTGGAAAGAAGATGAAATCCATGAACTATGGAATACCCGACTCTTCCCCGTTAGCGATGATCCTGCAAAATCAATACAGATTTCACTTTCGCTCCAGGAAAAAGGTCGTTTTTCCGTAGATTCATGGAAGACATCACGTCGTATGTCACTGAAGGAGATCCTGCGATCCACAGAGAACGAAAGAGTCTTAGTGGGATATTCACACCTCGATAGGAGGGCCAAGCTTGTAAATATAGAGTCAGCTATTACCCGTGATGATGACCTTCCGTCAGAGGATATCATATCTTTGTGCCAGGAGCGAAAGGATTATGTAGATTTAGCTAAGAAAGCTATATCCATGATCGATCGATCTGAGGATTTGCTTTTTCAGTCTCGGTTGTATAAACTGCTCAGTAACACCATGCGGGAAGCCTATAATAAGGGGATAGATCTAAGTAACAGCATCAGCACTGACTTAGACTCAGAAACATCCGAGGATAAAGCTTTCGAGCTGATATGTGAAGCTATCGGCAGAGGGATCCCTTACAATGAGCTATCGGCTCAAAAGATACAGATTCGTTCCGATGAGGTGGTTTGGGTTTGTGCCCCTGTGAGACTTGACTTTGCAGGTGGCTGGTCGGATACTCCTCCTTACTGCCTGGAGCGTGGCGGTAGTGTATTGAATGCGGCAGTGACATTGAACGGCCAATATCCTGTCCAGGTCGTCGGGAAGATCCATCCGGAGCCTATCATCACAGTTAATTCCATAGATCTGAGGGAACACATTGTGGTTTCTGAGATCTCTGATATGCTTTCGTATCAAGACCCTTCCGATTGGTCTTCTCTTCCGAAGGCGGCATTTGTAGCTACTGGTATCATCTCTGAGGACACTGATCTGAGCCTTCAGGATATCTTGAAAGGTATCGGTGGCGGGATTGACCTGACGCTTTTCAGCGCTGTACCCAGTGGTTCCGGGCTTGGCACGAGCAGTATACTTGGCTCCGCCATTATAGCCTGCCTTTCGAGGATTCTTGGAATTGAGCTTCCCAAAGAGGATCTTTTCAGCCGCACGCTTTACATGGAGCAGTTAATGACAACAGGCGGTGGCTGGCAGGACCAAATAGGTGGTGTGGTCGGCGGGGTGAAACATATAAAGACGGAATCTGACTTGTTCCAGATTCCAAGGATTTCGTGGACAGATTTGAGAGTTACACCGGATATGGACCTTTCAGAGAGGTTCCTCCTTTACTACACGGGTTACAGGCGGATGGCCAAGAACATCTTGAGGAATATCGTTGGAAAGTATCTTGATAGAGATGTGGTAACGCTTCAGACGATCGACCGGCTTCAGGCAAAATCCTTTGAGATGAAGGAAGATCTCGACCACAGGAATATAGATGCCTTTGGAGGGAAGATTGCTGATGCCTGGGAGCTCAACAAAACTCTTGACCCTGGCACTAGCAATGAAGAAATCGAAGCGATCCTGGGCAGGATATCTCATTTAATTCACGGAGCTAAACTGCTGGGTGCGGGTGGCGGTGGTTTCTTCTTCATAGTAACGAGGGGAATTGAAGAATCACAGAAAGTAAGGCAGATATTGAAAGATGAGCCACCCAATGAACGTGCGCGATTCTTTGATTTTGAAGTTGATCCCGAAGGACTGAAGATAAGTGTGCTGTAGGAAACGGCCGGGATATCCCATCCTGATTCAGGTTGACGCCCGATGGGAGAAGCGTAGAGCGTAATGCGTAGGGCGCTTGAGTGCGACGTCCGACGCCAATGGCTCAATAACCAGAGTGAAAGACGCATTCAGCATGATGAGACATCCCGAGACAGGATGTGGTTGCGGTAGCCATACCGGTGGACATTATTAAGGAAGAACCATGCAAAGAGCTAAGGATTGGTTAAGGGAGGCGCAATCGGAATTCAAAGCAGCTCGTGATTTGTTTAAAGGGAAGCATTGGTCATGGTGTTGCTTTACCTGCCAGCAGGCAGCAGAAAAAGCCTTGAAGGCGATCTGCGAGCATTTCCGAACATTTCAGTTTGGCCATAACCTCAATATGCTTTTGCAGGCCATAGAATCTCAGGCAACCTTAGAGGAATCGATGCGGAGGGCTTGCGCCCGCCTCAATCGCTATTACATCCCGACCCGCTATCCTAACGCCTTCGATAGAGGAGCCCCATCCGAGCAGTTCTTCGAATCCGATGCTGCTGAGGCCCTGAAGGATGCTGAGGAGGTGATCCGCTTTGCCGAAGGCCTCATGGGAGCACCCTGAAGGAAAGCCCTTAGAGCGCTTTTTAGAGGTTCTGCTAAAACGAAAAGGGGAGATTATAGACTTTGTCGTCCTCTTTGGATCCAGGGCCAGGGGGGACTGGTCCATAGGGAGTGACTACGATATCCTTATCGGCTTAAACTGTGACGATGGTAAACGGCTGATCGAGCGGATGGAGGAGTTTTCATTTAAAGAGGCAGATTTTGAGGTCTTTCCCTACAGCTTTTCGGAATGGCGGCGGATGTTCGAGGGGTTCCATCCTCTACTTTTGGAGGCATTGGAATATGGGGTAGTGCTTTGGGATCGTGGTGCTTTCGCCGAGATGCGAGAGGCCTTTCGGAAGTGGCGAGAGAGCGGCCTGGTCGTGCCGTGGGGCTTCGGCTGGAAGATCACCGCAGTAGAATAGCTCCTTTTTGACCCTTTGCCGGAAAGGGGTTGATCTCCCTCTTTTAGAGGAGGAAAAGGGGAAAGGCTCGATATAGGTAGCGTAAGGCGTAGGGCGTATGGCGGGAGGGATCAAGGAGTGAATTTAAAAGGTTATCGTGATTTGGAGGTGTACAGGTTATCATTCGAAATGGCTTTGGAGATATTTGAAGATACGAAGAGCTTTCCTAAGGAGGAGAGGGATTCCTTGATCGATCAGATACGCCGGTCCTCACGTTCTGCAGCCAGTAATGTAGCAGATATGGCGAGGAGGGAGTACTATGATAAGATCTAAGGAACTGGAGCACTTAAGCCTAATACAGAAGAGGCTCGAGATCCTCGTTGGTGGAAGGATTATCGAGCGTGATAAAACAGTCGAGGCTGCGGAATGTATCGACCGTTTACGTAGAAAAGCGAAGGGGTGGGATAGCGCAAAAGAGGTTCGCAGGTGGAGGAATAGAAGGTAATGTATATATTGGACGCATCTGTCGTTATGAAGTGGTTCGCTGAGGAGGAGGACAGCGACAAAGCCGTAGAGTTCCTGCAAGGGCAGGCCAGAGGGGATTTCCTCCTCGTCGAACCGGATTTGCCAATATACGAGGTGGCCAATGTGCTGAAATACAGTAAGGCATTTTCTGAAGAAGAGGTTATTGCAGCTATCCAGAGTCTGTATAATCTTGAAATAGACTTTGTTGCTTCTATCATTAACCGTTGTTCGCCGAGCAGTTAAATTGTCCTATGAGAAGGACATGACCTATTACGATGCTACATACATAGCTCTTTCCACTCAGCTGGAAATCCCTTTCGTCACTGCTGACGTTAGGCTATATGGTAAAGTGCAGGACATTTCTTTGGTGAGGTTACTGAAGGAATTTGAATTCAGATCAAGTGGTGAGTAAATGACTCAGTGACGTAATAACCTTGAACCCCGAACCAAATAATGAAACACCCAGATAGATTCCTTATCAACCTATAACGCTTTTCGCCTTACGCCCCACGCAATACGCTTTCAAAGGAGAGGAGATAAAGTCAATGCGAATTGATCTGCTGGATAGGATTGAGATAAATCCTGAGGTTTTACGCGGTAAACCTGTGATCAAAGGGACACGGATATCAGTCGAGCTGATTCTGGAAAGGCTTGCGTCGGGTTGTAGCTTCAGGCAAGTTGTGGTTGATTATGACATTGCTGAAGAGGATGTAAGAGCTGCTATAGCTTATGCTTATGGATTGGTTGCCAATGAGGAGATACTGGAGATTTCTGGGTAATGCATCTGCTTATTGACGAAAATGCTCCGCGTCCTCTGGTAGAGATGCTAAAGAACCTTGGGTACGGCATTCTTTGGATAAGAGAGCATCAACGAGGTATGACCGATGAAGAGATAATCTGTTTGTCTGAGAGGGAAGCACGGGTCCTTATAACCTTTGACAAGGATTTTGGAGAGTTGATCTACAGATCTAAGCGGGCTATTCCTGGGGTTATACTGGTAAGAATTGCAGATAGTGAAATATGTAATGAAAGAGTTTCAGATCTTCTTGAGAAACACCCTGACGAGATAGAAGGTTATTTCACCGTTTTGACTGAGAGGAGAATAAGGAGGCGCAGTCTGCCATGAAAATTGGATAAGTAGGGAAATTGTGGGCATTTCCTTCCCATATTAGGGTTGCGTAATCTTTCTCCGACTTCGGACACCCATGACCTCGAACCCCGAACCTCAAACCATGAAACTGACCCGCTTCGAAAACATAGATGTCTGCAGGAGCGTAAGGCGTAGGGCGTATGGCGAGAGGGATCAAGGAGTGAATTTAAAAGGTTATCGTGATTTGGAGGTGTACAGGTCATCATTCGAAATGGCTTTGGAGATATTCGAAGAGACGAAGAGCCTTCCTAAGGAGGAGAAGTATTCCTTGATCGATCAGATACGCCGGTCCTCACGCTCTATAGCCAGCAATATAGCAAAGGCTTGGGGAAAGCATATGTATCGCAATCATTTTATAGGCAAACTCAGCGTAGCTATGCTGAAGCCAATGAAACCCAGACCTGCCCTGTTAAATAAGGCAGTAGAGTTTCTGAGAGTATGAGGTCTGCTGAGCCGGGTAGTGGAGGCTTCTATTTAACAGGGTCAACATGATGAAACATCCGGAGAAGTTCCTTATCAAGCTGTAGCCAGTCCCATGTTTTTACGCCTTACGCTCTATGCCCTACGCCTTACGCTTTACGCCCTACGCAATACGCTTTACGCAAATGTTTGATATAGTGCAGAGGAAGAGGATGATGCCGAGAAGAATATACGAAAACGGTACCTTGATGCTGGCGCTGGCTGTGACCGCTGGGTTATGGATATCTCAGTCAGCAACAGTGAGTTCTGGTGAACCCAATATCGATTTGCCTATATACATGACTTCAGATTACCAGGAATACCCAGCTATGGTAGGCGATGGTTCTGGGGGGGCAATCATTGCCTGGCAAGACACTTGCAGTGACGGGGGGGACATTTATGCTCAGCGGGTTGATTTCTCTGGGACAGTGAAGTGGGCAACAGATGGAGTACCTATTTGCACAGCTTCAGGTATCCAAAGTAGTCCCGCTATAGTGAGTGACAGTTCCGGAGGGGCAATTATTGTCTGGGAGGACGCCCGCAGCGATGAGGGTGACATCTATGCTCAACAAGTGGATTCTTTAGGAGCAGTGAAGTGGACAGCAGATGGAGTGCCCATCTGCACGGCTTCAAGCATGCAGAATGATCCCGTTATAGTGAGTGACGGTTCCGGAGGGGCAATCATAACATGGACAGACGAACGTGACTTTGATTCTAGCATCTACGCTCAACGGGTGGATGCCTCCGGAACAGTAAGGTGGACAACAAATGGCGTTGCCATCCGCACCACTGAAATAGGCAGAGAAAGGATGGCTTTTGTGGATACGTCGGCGTCCATTCAAACAGCGATAGACTATCTCAGCAGCAATGGCGGTGGCACAGTTGTTCTTTTACCGGGTCGGCATACTATAGCCTCAACGTGTTCCTTGAAAACGAATGTTTCTTTGATTGGTATGGGTTGGGAGAGCGAAATCTATGTTAATGTTAACAAGAGAGCTATTGTGGCTGATAATTGTGAGGATATAATCATTTCAAACTTTGCCCTTAACGGTAATCATAGCCCATCTATAAACCAAAGTGGACTTGTTGTAACAGGTGAAAGCCAAAATATTGTAATTGACAAACTGTGGATACACCACGTCACCTGGAATGACACCGGACCGGATGCCCTTCTCATAGCAGGCGGTGATGTTAATAATGTGGTTATTAGCGATTGTCTATTGGAGGACATCGGGGCCGAAACGGCGAGCTCGAGCGTTGTGGGACTGGAGATAGCACACGGACAATCTGAAAATGGTTTAAGGGATATAACGGTAAGAGACTGTATATTCAGACGGATTAATGGGCTTGCGGCAATAAGTATTCATACACATGGGAATCCCTTTCCTACCCATGGACCATCCCATATTACAGTATCGAATGTGGTGGTTGATTCAGCAAGAGGACTGGCTTTTAATGTGTCAAGTAATTCTACTGCCTTGAGCCATCCCAAATATATTAGTGTGAGTAACCTGATTGCCCGAAGATCTGGGTTATCTTCGGGCTATGGTAATCGTGTGTTAAGTGTTTGGCTTTCACGTCATGTCAATGTTACAGATGTTATAATAGATACTACTTGTACTGGTTCTATGGTTACTTCAGGATGTGAAGATGTCTCGTTTTCCAACATGAGGCTCTATGGATCTGCCAAGCGTACTTTCTATGTCAATTCTGCCGGAAGCAAGATTAAGGATTGCGAACTGCATAAATTCGATCTGAGACTGCAGGATAAAGCAGACTACTCGTCTATTTCCAGATGCTTGTTTACGGGGTTATCTCCTGATGATGTAGCACTACTTGTGACCCCGAATGCTCAGGACATTGTGCTTTATGACAATGTCATAATAAATGGGAAGTTGAGAAATCTAAGCCCATCTACTGTGGAAGTTTTCTCGAGAGACATTTCTCTGATCAGTCCACCCAATGATTCTGAAGTTGGAGCAAGGCCAACTTTGCAATGGGAAAGTGCTCTTGAGTTCATCTATACTCTGGAGTATAGTCTTGATAGCACATTCACTTTCACCGCTATAATAGACAACATCTACCAAAGCACGTATACTTTCCAAAAAGACCTAAACAATAACCAGGTATACTACTGGCGTGTGTGGGCCAGAGATCAGCCCGGTGTATCTATTCTAAGCAGTGAAACGAGGAGATTTGCTGTCAACTCCTCCGGCCTTCCCCCATCTCCTCCGGTTTTGCTTATACCAGATGAGAATGCGGAATTGCGCCCCTGGGAGTATTTTGTCTGGACAGAATCTACTGATCTGGACCCTGGGGATTCTTTGTCCTATACCTTGGAAATATCTGAACAGATGGAAACTAAAGCAATCGTCTCTATTAGCGATGTCAAAGCTAACGTTCTTTCTAAACCTGTTGGCAGTGGAAAGTCTATAGTTGTTAGACTTGATCAGATCCCTGGGTGGGTGTCACTTCAGGATGATTCGATATACTTCTGGCGTGTGAAAGCTATTGATAACCATGGTTTCCAGTCACAGTTCGCGGGGAGAGCTTTCTTTTATAATAAAGAGAATTCAGTGCCACTTAAAGTTGATGGAGGGTTTTGGCCGACGGAGGAGGATATTGTCAATAACCTAACACCAAAAATCATGTGGGGAACGGCAGACGATCCGGATCTGTCAGATTCATCAAGCTCTCTTAGGTATATTTTACAGATCAATGATTCTCAAGATCTTGAAATTGGCTATAGATATTCATATGAAATAGAGTCTGGGAAGACCTCATTTACGTTACCCGAACCACTTCATGGCTCTCACCAGTGGTTCTATCGGGTCAGAGCAATAGATGACGAAGGAGCAGAGTCGCCCTGGTCTGACGTTCAGTTTTTCACCATTACTTTGTTAATATGTGATTTAAACAATGATGGGAAAGTATGGCTTGAGGACTTTAACTCTTTCGGATCCACGTTTGGGGCATCGTTAGGTTCTTCACGCTGGGATCCAAGATGTGATCTAAATGGTGATGGGAAGATATGGCTTGAAGATTTTTCCGTTTTTGCATCAAATTTTGGGAAAAGCTCCACTAACTCCAAAATTGTTGCTGCACCTGAGATTGATGCCTCAATGTCCCTTATAGGTCAGCTTCGGGAAAATGAAATGGTTCTTAAAGCTTCCCTGAACTCTAGTAGAAGCATAAAGGGTTATACCTTTAGATTAAGATATGACAGAGAACAGTTTGAGTTGCTAAGGGTTTCCCGTACGTCTCCTTCAGGACGAGTAATTTTACCTTTATTGGTAAAAGATCTTAATAAAGGAGAAATAGTTATAGCTGATATAGATTGTGAAGGCCAAAGCCTCTTTCGAAACCCGGTAGAGTTTGCGTTCAGTCTATCTAAAAACAATTATTACCCCATTGGCGATTTTAGAATCACGAATGCGTACATACTCGACGGAGCTGGAAACACTAAGAAACTTTCTTCAACGACGTCTTCCGTGATACCTGATAAGTTCATGCTTTTCCAGAACTACCCTAATCCATTTAATTCCAGCACAAAGATCCGCTACCAGGTTCCTGAGGCTTCACATATAGTGATTTCGATCTACGATGGGCTTGGACGAAAGGTAGAAGTTTTAGTAGATGGCATTGTGGATGCTGGCTATCATTCAGTAATATGGAATGCGAAGGACGTGGCAAGTGGTGTCTATTTGGTGAGGATAGAATCAGGAGACCTTGTCCGGGTGCAGAAAGTGATGCTAGTTCGCTGATTTGGAGCTTAAGGGAAGTCTTTACAGATACTTAAACAAATATTCGAATTATTAACCACGGGTGAAGTACCAGTGAAAATCTTCTTCCTTCAGCTTTTGACTTTATTCTTTCTGTTCGGTTGCTCAAAAATCCGTGACAACAATTCTGGTTTAACCATCCATGGCAAAGTAACATTGGAGGGCGAATCTAACCACAGCGGTGTAACTGTGTCGTTGTATTATCCCGTCCAGCTTGACACAATGCTTGTGAACATTTGTGAAAAACACCCTAATATCGGTATCTCGGTATCGCAGCGGACCCAGTTTGATCACCGCCTTGCGGAAGAAGTCTATTCGGCAGTAACCAACTCCGATGGAACTTTTGAATTTAAAGGCGCGGAAGAAGCCTATATACTCGTAGCTCGGAAAGCAGGCTACGGCTGGAAATACCTCTTCGACCTCACCAACTCCCAACTATCATCCGACTCAAAACCCCCGTTCCCCCTCGCACATTTCGCTCAACTTCCTACATTCTATGCCCAATGCCTTTCGACTTTGGGCGTTGGACTTTGGACATTGGGCCCTCCCTTATTTTCCGTCACCTCCCCTAGTTCTAATTACGCCGTAACCCTGCTTAAGGAACGACATCTCTCCGGACTATTAACCGGACATATCATCTGGGAAAGCGGCAGACACTACGTTATAGAGGACGGCGTCACCATTCCCGCGGGCTCAAGCCTCACAATCGAAGCCGGGTCCTGGATCCGTTCTAAAGCTGAATCTCAGTTGCTCTTTGAGGGAGAGGTAAGGACGTTAGAGAGAAATGAGGAAATGGCAGTTTTTACCTCCGATCAACCTGTTCCTCATAGGGGAGATTGGAAAGGCATCAGGTTCGGGCCCTCAGGTTCAAGTAGTTTTTCGTTAACGTGGGTTAAGGTGGAATGGGCAGAGAATGGTGTTTTTCTAGCGTCCGAGGGAGATTTAAAAAATGTCTTGATATGTAACTGCAGTCAAAATGGAGTAACAAGCTTTAATCACATAGGAAGTATATCAAATACTATCGCAAATAGAAATCGGATCGGGATTTATACAGAGAGTTCATTGAAAAGCGAAATCATCGACCATAATGTGGTACTTGGGAATGAATTTATAGGCGTTGATTGCAGAACCTCCTCACCTCTGATTAATAATAATTATGTAACTGGTAGTGAGGAGGGAATACGCTGTATACTGAGCTCTCCTGAAATAAGTAACAATGAAATAATTATGAATGAATACGGTATAGATATATCAAGTGGTTCTCCCAAAATTAACTTAAATATGATTGGAAGTACTAAAGAAACTGCAATAATGTTAGGGTTTTTAGCGGGCGGGAATCCTGGGTCAAAACCTATTATTAAGATGAATAACTTCACCGAGAATAATAAGTGGCTGATAGTTTTTGTAAACGATAACCGTGGTGTTAGCATCGAAGCCATGGAAAACTGGTGGGGAACCAATGATATTACATGGATCAGAAAGAATATCAAGGATGGGAACATAACTACAGGGTACGGGAAAGCCCTTATACAACCAATACAGATGGAGTATATCACCGAAGCAGGCATCAATTGACTCGATACGTTTCTGCTTATGTTAGCTCCAAATTGATTAGAAACAGGACAGTAAAATCACAGTTCAGTATCGAGAATTATAGCCTCAGGAGGACTCTCATAAGAAGAAAGGAAGGTATCTACGAAAGCCTGTGCAATTCTGTAAAGATCCTTCCAGGAAACAGAGTTTCCCAAACGGCTTATTGCCTGTCTGCGTGCGAAGCACAGGCAGGTTGGCTGACTGGCAAGATCATCCTCACAGATAGGCAAGTGGCCACAAACAGCTTTCAAACCGGGATTTCTGCGAAGATCATTACAATCATTCACATCCTCATAACGACAGGCTATCTGAAATACCCTTTGGCGCAAAAGATACTCATAAGAGTGGTCAATATAGCTTTGATGGCAATAATCCCTGAAAGGATCGATCAGACGTCGGATTACACGCCTTTAAACTCCACCCCTCGCAGAAACAAGACACTACCATCACTAGTGAGGGTACCGCCATCGAAATCAGCTTCAACTTTTTTGCTGGAAATACTTGTAGGTGGGAGTATGACTTGTTTATCCTTGGTCATAGCAATTTCCTTTCTATAGTTGTTTTGTCTTTGTTTAGACAACTACAATGTAAAACAACTACTTGAAAAAGGAAACTGCTTTTTTATGAATTATCCAGACTAAAAAGTCAACAAACAATAAAACATAATATACAAGAGGGTTAGAATGAAAAGGATACTTGTAACAGGGGCTGGCGGTTTCATAGGTAGTCATCTTGCAGGGAGACTTTATAACGAAGGGAATTTTGTCAGGGCGGTGGATATCAAGTGGGATGGGTACCTTAAAGGGCCATACTATTCGGAGAAACTATCTCTTGATCTAAGGAGTTTTGAGAACTGTCTCCTTGCTACTGAGGATATTGAGTATGTATATAATCTTGCTGCAAATATGGGAGGCATCGGATTCATCACTGCTATGGGTGCAGAAGTGATGTACGACAATGTTCTGATCAATGCTAATATGCTTCAAGCATCTGTGGAGAGGAAGGTCAAGTGTTTCCTCTTTTCTTCATCTGCTTGTATCTATCCTACATACCGACAAACGGATCCAGATGTAACCAGTTTAAAAGAGGAGGATGCTTACCCCGCCGCTCCTGATAATTTCTACGGATGGGAAAAGCTATATACGGAGAAAATGTGTGAAGCGTATAGAAAGGATTGTGGGCTTGGCGTCAGAATAGCAAGGTATCACAATATATATGGCCCAGAAGGCACCTACAAAGGCGGCAGAGAGAAAGCGCCAGCAGCCTTATGTCGAAAAGTAGCAGAAGCTTCCAATCCAGGTGTGATTCCAATTTGGGGAGATGGAAAGCAGACAAGGTCATTTTGTTATATAGACGACTGTTTGAGGGGAACCATTATGTTAATGGAAAGTGATTATGATCAACCACTAAATATAGGTTCAGATAGACTTGTGACAATTGATGAACTCGCTGATATAGTAATAGGAATCTCAGGCAAGGAGATTAGAAAAAAACATGACCTCTCTGCTGTTCAAGGTGTACGAGGTAGGAATGCTGACTTAACCTTGGTCAAGAAAACTCTTGGGTGGGAACCAGAGATAGAGTTGGAAAAAGGATTGGAAATAACATACAAGTGGATTGAGAGAATGTGTAGTCCGGCGTATTGAATTGAGGCTTGGTCATAAAACAGATAGTTGTGCAATGGGTTAGCTCTAAGTTTAGCATCCTTACAAAATGTCAATTTAGGAATAATATATTGTGTCTGAGTTCACCCGACGAAGGTGGGTTAGGTCGAAGCAAGTTTTTGGTTGCCTGTGGGGAGAGCGGGATGCATATTTGAGAGTTATCCCAAGTTTTACGCTTCAGGAGATATGCTATGATTGAGAATGTATCGAATGCCGATGCTGTGAAAAAACGTCGACACTTGTTTGCCGAGGATAAGTATCAGATTTTCCTGGAAGCGACGCGAGGGGATGTTTCTGTAGCCGAGATACTTCGCAGGAAGCGCATCCATTCGTCGGATCTGAAACAGGTACATTAGACGGTGAAGTCAGGAGCGCTCGAGGAGTTTGTGTCCCGGGAGAGCCGTAAGCCCTTGGTGAGCGTCTCTCAGATGGAGCGGTTGGAGCGAGGCACCTGCTTACTTCTCTTTCTTTGGATTAAAATGGCTCTGATTTTCTTGTACCCAATAGCAGGAGTCAGCTTGTATATAGATGTTTATCTTGAAAGGTCGATATTTCGCACTGGACAACGGGAGCAAATGGGTAATATGATCAGGAGATCTTTTTTGCTTTTCAGATCGGGGTTGGATTGGTTGTCTATGCCCTTTGTGTTTTCGACATCTTAAGATGGGCTTTGCTCTCTGCTCCCGGCAAACTGGCTCCTTGTAAGGAAGAGTCTGTTCACTCCGAGTTGAGGGAGATAATGGTTTATGAATTCTATATGGGTTGATATGAATATAGCTCCTAGGCGTAGATTGTCTTTCATTTTGCGGGTAGTATTTCCAATAGGTGCTATTCTAACCCTGTCCCTACTATTAGCAAGAATTATAACATCTAATGCACCTGCTGGGTTATCTATACTGGTAGCTTTTGCTATTATACCCATCTCACTAACATGGCCAGAGTATGGACTATCTCTCATGATCGTCATTATGCTAAAAGTATTCGGATTGTTTGGAATAATGGATTTACCTAATGTGCGCTTTCCTTTTGGTAGTCTCAGGATGGATGATATCGTGTTCCTCACTATGTGTGTTCCCTTGATAAGAGATATCCTTTTAAAGCGTGTGGATCGGAAGATTTCTTCGCTCAATAAGCCTCTTATACTTTTTCTGATTTTCGCTCTCTCTCAAGCTGCCAGGGCTTTTCTTATACAATCGGAGGATTTACATTGGATTCTTCGGTTGATGAGAATTCCTGTCTACTATTTAGCATTCTTCCTCATTTTATATGAGATAAAAGATAGAACCCAACTTAACAGGTTCCTTAAGCTTTCTTTCACCATAGGAATTATCAGTGGTGCTGTGATGGCATTGCAGTATATTTTCGGTTTATCCTTAGGAGGAAGTGCACTTCAACCTACTTCTAAAACTCTCGGCTATGATCTACCCAGGATTTATAATTATACTGCTTCTCTGATTTCTTCGATCTTTTTAATGCTTTTGTTTACTCTGCCTTACATAGTTGGAAAAGTGAAAGTTATCATTATTTTCTTTGAAGCCCTATTATTTATTTCCCTGCTTACCACATTTGCTAGAAGCTTATGGGGAAGTATAGCGATAGCCATGATAATAGGATTACTTATAGATGTGAAAAACATCGGTAAATTCGCCCGCTATCTTGTGATAGCTATATTTGCAATAATATTAAGTACTAATTACTTTGGATCAAGGATAGAAGGATTTCTGCCAGCTGTTTCATATAGGGCGTCTACTGCCATTCCAGACATTATATATAAAGGAGGAAGTGTATATAGACGAATTTTACTTTTCCAGAGGCAGTGGGATATAGTCAGAGCTGAAAATATTTTACTAGGAGTCGGGTTTAAATATGAGCCGCCCCAGATATCGCAGCCGGGGCAGATAATCACAGTGCTTGATATGTCACCTTACTCATATTTAGGAACAGACAGCGGAATTGTGAACTTAGTTTTCCGATTTGGATTGGTAGGGTTAATTCTATTTGCTTGGTTATTCACAACTCTTTTTAGGAAGAGTATTTCCGTTCTCAAATCTATTCCTCCCTCAATTGACAGGGGAATCTTAGTTGGATTAGTATCGACAAACATAATGATTATCATTAGCAGCTTTTTTGGAAACTGGTTCTTCTCAAGTGAAGCGATCGTTGTAGTGACCTCATGGGCTCTTATTGAACTGATTAAGAACTTCCGATGGAGGGAAGCAGGGTTAGGGTAGATCTCATATAAATGAAACTGGAGTAGTCAAGTTTTTGTGACTCATTGGAGAATGAAAAAATTATGAAACTTCTTAGTTTTATGGGAAACAGATCTAAAAATGGAAGATGATATAGGAAATCAATCGAAGCTTAAAACTTCCCACAAGTTTGCCAAAAATTCTTTGCTCAATGTGGCCGGTTTTGCGATCACTTTTCCTATCTTTATTCTGCTTACGCCTTACATGTTGGAGGTGTTGGGAAAGGTTAGATTTGGAGTGTGGGCGTTGGCAGGAGTAGTAACTTCCTATACCCAGCTAAGCGATCTAGGGATGACCACAGCTCTCGTCAAGTTTGTTGCTGAGTGCTGGGCTAAGCAAGATGTGGAACGTGTCAAAAAAATCGTGAGCACGGTTTTTTTCTCCTTCGCAGTGATCGGCGGATTAGCAGCTGGCGGTATTCTCCTATTGCGACATTTTATTATAGTGAGATTGTTGAAAGTGCCGGCGGAGTTATATTCCGAGGCTCTATTTGTTTTCATGGGAGTGATATTCATCTTCTATTTCAATCTTCTATTCAGCGTTTACAATTCGGTTCTGCAGGGCCTCCAGCGGATGGATGTAACCAATGGGATAACAGTAGTATCTAAAGTGCTAAGGGCAGTTGGAATATATCTGTTTCTTGCCAACGGCTTTGGTCTAACGGGGTTGATTGTTAATAGTGCTATTTTTTCATTTCTGACAGTTGGAGCTAATGTCTTCTTCGTAGAGAAGCTAATGCCTGGTTTTAGGGTCAATCTACTTTTGACTTCATTTCCGGAACTGAAGGAAATTGCCAAATATAGTATCAACATTCTAGTGGCTAGGTTTATAGGTTTGTTCCAAGACCCTGTAAACAAGTTTATCCTTGCCGCCTATACTTCACTTCCTTTTGTTTCTTTTTATGAAGTTGGATGGCGTGTGAAATCCATGGTACATCAACTATTCAGTATAGGGCTTATACCTCTCCTGCCAGCTTCTTCGGAATTACACAGTATAAGTAATAAACAGGAGTTAGAAGGAATTTACCTTTCCGTTTCCCGGATGCTTTATCTCTTTGCTGTGCCTTTCTTTTTGTTAGTTATAGCGCTGGCTGAGCCACTGGTACAGGTGTGGCTGGGAGATGAATATAAGTTGGTGGCCCGGGCGATTCAATTTTTGTTATTGGGAAATCTGTTTAGCTTACTGGTCACTCCAGAGTATATCATTTTGCAGGGAATAGGAAAACCACAAATCAACACTATTAGTCATATCATAGCGGCTGCGTTTAACGTCGGGTTAGCTGTTATGTTGGTTCACTATGTAGGATTTTATGGGGTATTAATCGGAGGTGCGATCTCTCTACTGATTTCTTCTATGTATGTGGATTACTTCTTTCGCAGAATTGCGAATATTGACTTAAAGACTTATTTACACCAGATGCCGATCTTAAGCGTTCTCATTACCATTATTATTTGTGGAATCTTAATATATGTTATTGGATTTGTAAATACCTGGAGTTTTGGAAAGCTCACTTTATTTGCTTTAGGGACTTGTGGGGTTTACCTTGCTGTTTTCGGATTTGCAGGGATTGTAGGCGAGAGAGACAAACGATTGCTAACAGGACTTCTCAAGCTACTTTGGCAATCTAGGGGTGTTAGCTGATTTTGCAAAAATAGGTGAAAAGCATATGACATTACTTTATGCACATAGCAATTCAGAATTCCGAAGATGCACAGGAATATATGAAAGCGAGTTTAATCCTTTTGTAGAAATCATGGAAGATGAAGTTCTAAGGACAGGGCCTCTGGGGAGATATTCTGTCTTTGAAGAGTATGCTATATACGTCAAGTGGCCGGTTAGAAAGTTAGAGTATTCCTTCATATTGTTAAATATAGGTACATATATGTTACATAGCAAAAAGATTCTTGATTTAGGTTGTGGTGTTGCACCGTTGCCTAATTACTATTCACGAAAGCAAGCTGAGGTGATTGCAGTTGACATTGATCAAAACATTGTTGAATTATTAGGGAAGTTTGGTAACCAGCTATATGATTCCAATGTGCACTATCGTACTATGGACATTACAAAAAGATTTGATTATCCTGACGAAACATTTGATATTATCACATGTGTTTCTGTCCTTGAACATCTTAATCACGGCCAGGATATTTTTTGTCTGCGCGAAATGCTTAGAGTCTTGAAACCACATGGAAAAATCGTTATGACAATCGACTTTGTGGCGAGGACACGTTGGACAGAGTTAGTGAGGATTGCAAAGAAGATTATAAGGTTCGCTTATCCATTACGTCTTTATGAAGGACGAGAACTATTAGAATTAAAAGAAGAATATAGGAGAGCAATAGGAGGTGTTCGATTGTCTAATCAAGCATATACTCCTCTCACTTTGGAGAAGGTTTTTGGAAGCTTTCTAAGGCAATATGGAGATAAAGACGCTCGTTATCTTAGCAATGTGCCGAGTTCCAGACAAATTCGGCGTTTCTGGCAGCAACACTATTTTCCTGGATGTTTATATGACTATAATCAAGGTAGAAATTATGTTTCTCTTGGTATTGTGTTATCTAAGGATCCTATATTGCGTAGAGAATCGTGGCTATTAGAGTAGAGGTATCTATATGGCTACCAGAAGAGATATCCTAAACAAATTAGATATCAAACCTGAAGATTGGGTCCTTGAAATAGGAAGTGGCCCTTCGCCATTTGAGCGATCTGATATATTAGCGGATAAATTTTCGGAGGACAATACACAGAGGTCTGGCCAACTCACAATTGACCGGCCTTTGATTGTCTGTGACGCTCATTATCTTCCATTTGTTGATAAATCTTTTGATTATATCTTTGCTTCGCAAGTGTTGGAGCATTTAGAAGAACCTGAGTTATTTTTTGCTGAGATAGAACGTGTTGGAAAGAAGGGTTACATTGAAAGCCCGAACGGAATCAGGGAACTCTTATTTGGATGGCCTTTTCATAGGTGGGTAGTGGAGAAAGATAAGAATGATTATCTAATTCTACGGAAAAATGATTTAGATCAGCCTTTTGGGCTATTTTTTCACAAGCTTCAACTTGAGAATCATGAATTCGCCAGGTTTTGTGCTCTTTCTCATGATCTTCTAAATACATGTTACGAGTGGCATGGCAAGGTTATGTTTGGATTTGAGCAAAGCTTAAGACGTTTGAAAGAAGGAACAGAGAAGATCTTTATAAATGCAGATGAAATTGTACAACACGGCTTTCATGATCCCTATACCTTACAAGCATGTATACGAGTATTCATCCGTGTTTTAGCAAGGCGTGTTCCTAAGCGGCTGAAGGTTCGGACAAAGAAAATTGTATCTCCACCACATTACGGATATAGGCATTCAAATAGTGAGACTTGGAATTATTTGATAAAGGTTTTAGCCTGTCCGGTTTGCAAGACTAAGGCAGTTATAAAAGAGGATGAGGTGATTTGTCCACAGTGTGGGAGAGTATTTGAAAGAAGAGATATCCCGGTTATGCTACCAGGATAGTATCATACCGCCTATTAAGACCGGGGTATATTGTTTGTAGTGGATCGCTTGCGAAATGATTATCAGACACAAATTGATCTCTGAATTGATGATTTGTCACAAGCTGACCGAGAACCTGGTGTCAACCGAGTCTATGAATATTATCTATGTAGCGTGCATCGCCAGAGGACATGTGTAGGATACCAGAGTTCCGAGGTTTGTAATGAGATTTATTAGCCCCCGTGCATTGGAAGGAAGATAGCTCATGAACCAGTATCTAAAGGTATCCATCGTTACCCCTTCTCTTAATCAAGGGAGATTTATCGAGCGGACAATTCTTAGTGTGCTGGAGCAAGAGTATCCCGATATCGAATATGTTATCATAGACGGTGGTTCAACAGATAACACATTGGAAATATTAAAGCGTTACAAGGACAAGCTATTCTATATATCCGAGCCCGATGAAGGACAGTCAGATGCTATTAACAAAGGTCTGCATATGGCTACAGGTGAAATCATGGCTTACTTAAATTCTGATGATACCTATAAGCTTAGCGCAATTAGTACAGTAGCACAAGAGTTCCTTCGTCATCCTGATATAGATTTGATTTATGGAGATTGCAATATTGTCGATGAGGAACATTGTCAAATCGGAATATTTGAAGGGATAAAAACTACATATAGAAGGCTGCTGATGCGTTCAATAGCTTCTATTCCGCAACCGGCAGCATTTTGGCGCAGGAAAGTACTGGAAGATGTGGGATATTTTGATGAAAATCTTCATTATGCTATGGATACAGACTTTTTCATCCGCGTCCTGAAACGGCACAAAGCACTATATACACCCGTTATTTACGCCAATCATCAATGGCATAGCGAGAGCAAGTCTTCGACTCAACGTGAAGGAGGGGGCGATTTATTCCGCAGGGACCGAATGAAAATTCTAAAGAAGCACGGGGAGTTTTATGTTTGGTATTACCTCTTTCGATATCGGATGTTGACCAGGTTAAAAAGCTTTCTATTAGGGCAGAAGCCACCTTTCTTTAAACCTAAAAGGGGAGTCATAAGGTTTTTCAATGAGGATTGAAATTGACAGTACAGGGTGTAACGTAATGAGTGTGGTGGTTACAATTATGCTGGACGCTTTTCGAGGGGATTATGGTAATGATTTTTTCTCAACCATTTTTGGGAGAGGCCTTAGAGGTTTTCTTACTCCCTCATTTGGCTTTGAGCCAGATGCCGCTTATTTTAGCGGAGCATTTCCCGACGAGGCGGATGGAGGAGTTCACT
Source organism: uncultured bacterium (assembly GCA_964611725.1). Taxonomy (GTDB): domain Bacteria; phylum Latescibacterota; class CAZTBA01; order CAZTBA01; family CAZTBA01; genus CAZTBA01. The sequence continues at coordinate 7,442 of CAZTBA010000017.1, read as the reverse complement.
ATTGGTTTGACCCAGAGGGTTCACCATTTCGATTTACGAGGGAATTTCCAAATTGGTTGGACCATCTTCCGGAAAAAACTGAGCTAGTGCTGCGAAGGGCCGTTCGAAAGATTGCGGAAAGGCAAATAGGAAATCGCGTTCGGTTATCCACGGAAGGTATTCCGTTCAAATATTTACATTACTTTGACATTACGGCGCAAAAGCTTCCATTTGATCGGGGTTTTGTTTCCAGACCGACGGTTTTTGATTTGCTTAGGCAAAACGGGAAAAGTTGGTTATTTCATAGCATTCCTCTACATCGTGTAAACTCGGGAAGTGTGACAAAGAGGGTGAGAGATGAGCTTTATCCACCTTGCGACTTTGCTTTCCTACATATTGGTGATTTGGATAAGGTTGGACATGAATACGGTCCTGATTCAAAGGTATTGAAAGAAGCTTTGATGAAAGTAAGCCACAGCATTGAGGAGATCTATAAAGTCCTTGAAGCTCGTTTTGAGGAAACGCATTGGGTTATTTTCGGTGATCACGGGATGACCGAGGTGAAACAGAGATTGGACATTTGGTCTGAATTGAAGAAGCTTGGTTTGACCGTGGGTGAGGATTATGTTTTCTTCCTTGACTCCGTTATAGCTCGTTTCTGGTTCTTCAAAAGACAGAATCAACAACAGGTCGTAGATTTACTTGAAAACTTGGAAGGGGGGCATATTCTAACTGAAGAGGAGAAAGTGAGTTATCATATTAACTATCCACATAACAAGTTCGGTGAGCTTATCTTTCTCGCAGATCCAGGGGTACTCATCTTTCCAAATTTCTTTCAAAACCGACGCCCAGTGAAGGGAATGCACGGCTATGCTCCTGAATTTGGAGATCAGCAATCGGCTTTCCTGATATATTCACCTTATGTCGAAGCTCCAAAAGTATTTAGGGAACCCGTAAGCATGCGGAGATTGTTTCCGACAATATTGGCACTACTGGGTATAGATATTCCCAGTACTTGTGAAGTTCAAAGCCTTTTGTAGAGGAAAGATGTATTATACAATTCATCAAGACAGCAGAATTGACAAGAAAATAGAAGACGATATGAAGTACATTGTCCAAGAAGTGAGGAACCTCCTTGGAGATGAAATCCACTCCATTTTGCTCTGTGGGGGATTTGGGAGAAGTGAAGGGTCTGTTGAAATCAAAAATCGAGGGGTTCATATTGTGAACGATTATGATATCAGCGTGGTTCTCAAGGAGAGAAATCGGTTCAAATATGCGCTGCTATATAGACGGTTTCATCCTCAACTTGAAAAGCTGGCTGAGAGATTAGCGAGAGAACTTGAGGTGAAACAGATAGATTTAGATTTGAAGCATCTTTTATACTTCGACAATCAGCCTTTGAAGATAGAGAACTATGAGGTGCTTAAAGGACATGTCCTACTTTATGGAAAGGAGGATCCCTGTCAATATATGCCGGATTACAAGGCTGAGGATATGCCGCTTTTTGAGGGAACATGGCTATTTCGCAATAGAGGAGCGGGGATGCTTATCGCCGCTCGGTATTTCCTGGACAACGGCGGAATCATCCGTGAGGAGAAACGGGAGAACTTTGTGATTGAGTGTAGCAAAGCTATACTGGCAATAGGGGATTCTATACTGCTCCTAAAGCGGCAGTATCACCATCTCTACCAGAAGCGCTTGGAGATTACTAAGAAACTTGATCTTAGTGATATTCCAGACGCTTCGGCGATTATCCCACGTTATATAGAGGCGCTTAATCAGAAGGTAAAACCGGATTTTGAAAGATTCTACTCCCGAGATATGGTCGAATGGTGGTTTGAAATTGCCGAGATTCTCGATAAATTCTATCGTTACTTCGAATCACAGAGGTTGAGAGCAAACTTCAGGGATTGGATAGAATATGCCGGCTTGAAAAACTCCGAGCACAAGGTAGATAAGCAAAGGCTCTTAGGAGCGATGATACGCAAGGAAATTGACCCTCTTTCCCTTCGTTCCATCCGGAGAGGTATTCTCAGGGCAAAAAAATCCGGGTTTATCGGTTTAATGGCTCTCCTGCTATTCTCAACGCGTAGGGGTGGATTTTATCAACCATATCTGGAAAAGGCTGGGGAAATGCTGGATGTGGAGATAGAGGGAAATTCCTTAGAAGATTGGTGCCGACTAACAAGTATTTTCTTCCACTTATGGCACCCTGTTGGCGAAGCAGGAAAGTTTGTGGAGAGATGAGTATGAAAATTGCACTGCTAGGAGCTTATCCTATCGGACCATTCGCTCAAAGGTTGGATGTCAGAAATCCCCCTCAAAATACCACAAGCTGGAATGTAAATCTGGCGAGAGAGCTGGCATCCATATCCGAAAACGAAATTCATTTTATTACTATAAGTCTTTCTATCTCAAAAAACCAAATTTTCGTATCCGATGGGGTTATCCTTCATTTTCTCTCTGCCCCGTCCAAAGCCCGGCTTCTAACACTGTTTCAATATAATAAGATCAAAATCCATCGCGAGCTCAATCAAATTCGCCCTGACATCGTTCATGGTCACGGGACAGAACACGAATATCCTTACATTGCGGCGACTTCCGGTTATCCTTTCACGATTACAATTCATTGTGTGTTATCAGATATGCTGAGGAATGGGAGCTTAGGGTTCGGTAAACGATTTCGGTTTCGACTTCTTCAGCATTTTGAACGGATAACCTTGCAGAAAGCGCGGTCTGTTATTGTTACTACAGAGTATATGATACCTATCTATAATCAGCGTTTCTCAGGCAAGAAATGGTTTGTTGTCAATAACTCGGTAGATCCCTTGTTCCTCACAGCGAAACCAGTTGAGGAAACAAGGAATAATTTCCTTTATGTTGGGCGTATCAGCCCGGAGAAGGATATCCTGACACTCCTCAAGGCCTTCAGGATGGTTGTTAAGAGAGTAAAATGTCAGGTCAGCTTGCGCATCATCGGAGCAATAGGAGATAAAGGCTACTACAGGAATATTGAAAGATTTATCATCGACAATAGGTTAAAAGACAAAGTGGTCTATGAAGGCTTAAAATCCCAGAAAGAGGTAGCCGATATAATAGCTTCCTCTCTGGCAGTTGTGCTTCCCTCCAGATATGATGCATTTGGACTAGTGTTGGCGGAGGCAATGGCTGTGGGAACACCTGTTATTGCCACGAAAGTCGGAGGTATCCCTTATGTTGTGAGGGATGGAGAAACTGGGTTTCTGGTAGAACCGAGGGATGTGAATACGTTGACAGAGAAGATGCTGCTTCTGCTACAGGACGAACAGCTGAGGGGAGAAATGGGGCAAAGAGGAAAGGAGGAAGCCTGGCAGAGGTTTCGCCCTGAGGTGGCGGCACAAAGGGTAATGGCGGTATATAAGGAGGTCCTACGAGAGTATAGGCAACTTTCAAGAAAAATTGTATAGTTTGAAAACTATGAGATCGAGGGGAGAAGAAATAATTAGCGCTTTAACCAATATGCTCCATGAAAGGTCAAAACAGCAACACTTAATCAAAGAAGACGGTTTCGATTATCACAACACGTCTCCTGTAAAACGGGTGATGAGAGGAATCAACCGAAAAGCTGGTGTTGGTGCCAGATGGCCCGTCGTTGGTGTTGAAGATCTCTTACTGGTCAAAACATATAACCAAATAAACCTTATAAACCTTAAAGGTAAAAAGATCACGAAATGCCTGCTATCAGAACCCTTTTAGAAGCCAAAATTTCAAGACAAGAATGAGAGGAATGAGTTGAAAAGCACGTTAGATGATCTTGCTATTTGGGGTAGTACTCCTGTCTTTCCGGAAAAGCTACATGTGGGCCGTCCCAATATTGGCGACCGCCAACGCCTGCTAGACCGGATTAGCGACATCCTTGATCGGCGTTGGCTGACCAACAATGGCGTTTATGTTCAGGAATTCGAGAGCAAGATCGCCGAAATAGTCGGCGTCAAACATTGCATCGCTATGTGTAACGGTACTGTGGCTTTGGAGATTGCCATTAGAGCTGCTGGGCTTGCTGGAGAAGTTATTGTTCCTTCATTTACCTTTATTGCTACAGCTCATGCACTCCAGTGGCAAGAGATTACGCCCATCTTTTGCGACATAGACCCCAAAACATACAATATAGATCCCTGCCAGGTAGAGCAGATGGTTACCCCACGCACCACGGGTATAATCGGCGTACACGTGTGGGGCCGGCCTTGTGACGTGGATGCATTGGAGTATGTTGCCCGGCGCCATAACCTCAAGCTGTTGTTCGACGCTGCCCACGCCTTCGCTTGTTCGTGTAAGGGACGGATGATCGGCAGATTTGGTGATGCTGAGGTGTTCAGCTTTCACGCGACCAAGTTCTTCAATACGTTTGAAGGCGGAGCCGTCGTAACGAATGATGATGACTTGGCGGACAAGATTCGGCTGATGAAGAATTTTGGTTTTTGCGGTTATGATAATGTTATATACATTGGCACCAATGGCAAAATGAGTGAAGTATCGGCCGCTATGGGACTGACCTCGCTGGAGAGTCTGGCCGAGTTTGTTGCCAGTAACTATCACAATTACAAGCAGTATCAACACGAACTCGATGGGATCCCGGGTGTTCATTTGGTGTCCTATGATGAAAGTGAACTGTGCAATTATCAGTACATCGTACTAGAGATTGATGAGACAGTTACCCAAGTTAACCGGGATCAGTTGATCGAGGTTTTGCACGCCGAAAATATTCTGGCTCGTCGCTATTTTTATCCCGGTTGCCATCAGATGGAACCCTATCGTTCTTATTTCCCCCATGCTGGATTGCTGCTACCTAATACGGAGCGCCTTGTTACGCGAGTGATAACCTTGCCTACGGGCACAGCAGTTGGGGAACACGAAATTAGTAAAATCTGCCAAATTTTGAGGCTAGTTGTGGAGAATGGTGCCATAGTGAGCCAACGGATGTAGGTTGCGCAAAACGAATGCCAATTGACAACGGACGACGGGGATGAGAACTAGAAGCTGACCACTGACGGCTAAACGCTTACGACGTGACATATGGAGTGCAAAGAATGGAGGTTGTTCGTTCGATGATTGGAACCATTATTCTGGGTCTTATGGCAATTATTTTGCTCTCAGCCGGACAGGCATGCTTAAAAGTTGGTCTGAACCATATTGGTGGGTTCAGTCTGGCCGATGGCGTTGCCGGTTTATTGGAACTCTTGCACACGCCATGGATTATTGTGGGCTTTATCTGTTACGGCCTGAGCTCCATTCTGTGGCTGGATGTTTTGTCAAAATTGGATTTTAGTCTGGCTTTTCCAATGATTGGTTCAACCTATGTCTTTACCTTGTTCATTGGCCACCTCTTCTTCCAGGAGATGATTGGATGGGATCGAATATTAGGTGTAGGATTGATTCTGTGTGGTATTTTCTTTCTAGTGAGAAGCGGCGCCTTGAGGTAATTGAATCGTGGGCTTTCAGCGCTTAGGCGAAAGCTGATGGTTGAACGCTTGCAGGGTTGTTAACCGGGTTTGACACTTGAGCTAGCGCACCATGTTGAAGAAAGGGGTGTTGAACCGGACGAGGTAAGTCCATGACTATCGCACGCAAGTTGGTGATTTGGGGCGCTTCAGGTCATGCTCGAGTTGTCGCGGACATAATTCGTTTACGGGAAGAATATGAGATTGTTGGCTTTTTGGATGATGTGAATCCTGACCGCAGAAATGCCGAATTCTGTGGAAGCCGGGTTCTTGGAGGGCAGGAGCAGTTGGTTCATCTTCGCAGACAAGGAATTGATCATATAATATTTGGATTCGGGGACTGTAATGCGAGGTTGAAGTTGTCGAAATTGGTGCAAGAGTTGGGATTTTCTTTGGCAACAGCCATTCATCCAAGGGCAACCGTAGCGGCTGATGTAACGATAGGAGGAGGTACTGTTATTGTGGCAGGAAGCGTTGTGAACCCTGGGGCACGTATCGGGGAGAATGTGATCATCAACACTTGTGCAAGCGTTGATCACGATTGTGTTATAGAAGATGGGGTTCACATTTGTCCAGGTGTTCACTTAGCAGCGCACGTCAGAGTAGGACAAGCAGCTTGGATAGGGATTGGAGCAACGGTTAAAGACCGTGTGCACATAGGTCCGGGTTCACTGATAGGTGCTGGTGCGGTTGTGTTGAATGATATCCCTGATGGTGTTGTAGCTTATGGGGTGCCAGCCAGAATAGTACGGAAACTCCGTGACGAATAAAGGCCAGAAATTGACAGAAAGGCTACTGGAATGGTTCCATCTGCTAATTCGGCGGTAGATTACTCAATTGTTATCCCTGTCTACTTTAATGAGGGGACTTTGACAGAAACGATAGCATCTATCAAGAACGATGTTATTGCATGCAATCCCACACTCTGCTGCGAAGTCATCTTTGTCGACGATGGCTCGGGTGATGGCTCGTTGGACGAACTTCTCCAAATCCGCGAGGTCGATCCACAGATCATAACAGTTATCAAGCTAACGCGAAATTTCGGCCAAGTCAATGCTATACTGGCTGGCTTTTCTTATGCCAGGGGAGAGTGTGTTATAGCAATGTCAGCGGATGGCCAAGATCCGGCAGTTCTGATCAATGAAATGCTCAAAGCGCATTTTGAGGAGCATTTTGAGGTTGTGGTGTTCACGCGGCAGGAGCGTGATGAATCTTGGTATAGGATCCTAACTTCGAAACTGTTTTATGCACTAATGAGGAAACTGAGCTTTCCAGAGATGCCTCCGGGAGGTTTTGATTTTGTGCTGCTTGGTCGACGGGCACTGGACGCTTTGCTGGGAAACCAAGAGGTGCATCTATTTCTTCAAGGGCAGATCCTATGGATGGGGTTCAAAACGAAATTCATCGAATATCGGCGGCATAAGCGAAAAGTCGGCCAGTCGCGCTGGACTTTCGGCAAGAAGCTCACTTACTTGATTGATGGCGTGGTGAGCTATTCGTTTCTCCCCATACGCCTTATGTCAGTGATGGGAATCTTGGTTGCGCTATTAGGATTTCTCTATGCTGCGATCATCTTTGCTCTCAAATTAATTGGAGGCATGCCGATAAAGGGGTGGGCACCGCTGATGATTGTGATATTGGTGATAGGGGGTTTTCAGATGCTCATGCTGGGTGTTATTGGCGAATACTTGTGGCGCACGCTTGCGCAGGTGCGAAATCGCGATCAATACATTATTGAAGCTATATACGACGATAAAAAATAGGTTGGTTTATAAGTAGAACTCAAATTGCTAACTATTATACTCGTGTCGTCGCGGAGAGCGTTAGTGGCGAGCAATCTCATCATAGGACGGGAAGAGGTTTGTTTAAACTATTAAGAGATCACTGGGCCTCCTTTGGGCATTCGCAATGATAATCCTGTAAATTGTTTTGAGTGTGTAAGATTTCACAGGCGTGTTTAAGCGACTCTGGTATATGCAGTTG
>CAZTBA010000016.1:0-28716 GCA_964611725.1 uncultured bacterium | reverse complement strand
ACATATACCTATACCGATGGTGATACGGTACAGGACTTGTTAGATGCCATCAATGCTGCCTTCAATGGTGCTACAGCTACCTTGGTCGATGGTAAGATCACACTGACTGATGACACAGCAGGTGATAGTCTGACTTCGATAATCCTGAGTGCATCTACGAGCAACACAGGTGTGATAGCACTCCCTGGTTTCTCGAACACGGTTGCCGGAAGGGATGCAGGCACTCACTCTGCAAATGTCTTCGTCTATGACAGTCTTGGCAACAAGCACAATGTCGAGATCACCTTCACCAAGAGTTCTACAGCTAACACGTGGGACTGGAGTGCAACGGTGGATGGAGGTCTTATCTCTCCTACAGGTGGAAGCAATGGTCAGGTGAGTTTCAACAATGATGGTTCTTTGGCTGCTTTCACTTCGAGTGACAATGCACCTCTGCGGTTTTCACCTGGTGGAGGTGCGGAACCGATGTCGGTCGATCTGAATCCCGGTCTGACAGGATCATTCGATGGTATCACCCAGTTTGCTTCCCCTTCAACCACAGTTGCTTCGGATCAGGATGGTCATGGTTCGGGTGTTCTGAGCAGTTTTTCGATCGATTCCACTGGTAGGATCACAGGTGTTTTCACCAATGGAGTCTCTCAGACCTTAGCCCAGATCGCCTTAGCACTCTTTGACAATTCTGGCGGACTTATGAAGGTTGGGGATAATATGTATGAAGCTTCTGGCAATTCGGGGGAAGCGGTCGTGGGTCTTGCCGGGACTAATATACCTTCTACGATAGTGGCAGGATCTTTGGAGATGTCCAACGTGGATCTGGCCAAGGAGTTCACGGACATGATCATCGCTCAGAGGGGATTCCAGGCCAATGCCAGAGTGATCACCACATCGGACACTCTGTTAGATGAAATAACAAGGCTGAAACGGTAATCCGAAAATTCGCCCCGTTAGAAACTCTGTTTCTGACGGGGCGATAGCATAATTTCTTATAACATTTTAGATACGTGATTGTCTTTTCTGAAAAATATCTGATCTGTCTTCATGAATAACTTCGGAAAGGATGTTGGTTCCCTTGATTTCGGTAAAGCGCATAAACGGTCAGAAACTTATAGTTAACGCTGATTTGATAGAGTTTTTGGAATCCACGCCTGATACCCTTATCACCCTGACCAGCGGAAAGAAGATCATGGTGAAAGAGACTAGGGATGAGATAGTATCGAAGGTGATCGATTACAGGCGGCTAGTCTCAAAGGGTATAGATCGAAGGGATGAGAACATATCGCCCTAAACCACAGGGTGGAAGGACTCCATGGATTTCGCTACCATTATCGGTATATTCGCAGGAACGTTCTTACTGTCCATCGTTATCTTCCAAGGTGGAGGAACAGAGTTTTTCTTCCACATCCCTTCGTTTTTGATAGTGAGTGGCGGGACTTTGGCGGCCACTTTTGTGAACTTCCCCATATCAGATGTATTGAGGGTCTTGAAGGTTGTGAGCAAGGCTTTCCTGCATAAGGCACCACCTCCCAATGAGGCCATCGAGCTTGTGGTGGGCATGTCGGAGAAGGTCCGGCAGGAGGGGATCTTGGCATTGGACAGGGAGCTGGAATCCCTTGAGGATAACTTCCTGCGAAAGGGTGCTCAGTTGGCCGTTGATGGGATGGAACCCGACACCATAAGAAGTATTCTGTCTATAGAGATAATCCGCTTGGAAAGCAGGCACAGAGTAGGGCAGGGAATCTTCACGGCTATGGGCACTTATTCCCCTGCCTTTGGGATGATAGGAACATTGATCGGGCTTATCAAGATGCTTCGAACCCTTGATGACCCGACGCAGATCGGTACCGGGATGGCTCTCGCACTGGTAACCACCCTCTATGGGGTGCTGTTGGCCAATCTGATCTTTCTGCCGATCGCCGGAAAATTGAAGGAGCGCTCTCAGCAGGAAGTTCTTGTAAAGGAGCTTATGTTAGAGGGTATCTTGGCGATCCAGTCCGGGGATAACCCGAGAATCGTAAGAGACCGGCTGATGGGCTTTCTGCCGCCCAAGCAGAGGGTAGAGCCCGAATTGTGACAGTTGCTGGCTGTAATTGCAGCCGCATTAAGCCGAGGACCGAAATGAGAGAAAAGCGAGCAAGCCAGAAAGAAGATTCAGAGAATACAGGTGGCTGGCTGACTACATACGGCGACATGATGACCCTGCTTATGACGTTTTTCATTCTAATCACTTCCTATTCGACGATTGAGCTGGTCAAGTTCAAACAGGCTCTCGGCTCGCTCCAAGGGGCGCTGGGTATCCTTGAAAATGACTCTGCCATGCCAGGCCAGAAGGGTGAGCTTATACAGAGGAGGGATGTGTTATCGCATTCCCTGGAAGAGATTAAGGTGTACATCTCAGAAAACAATCTTGAGGGGTTGGTTGAGATTACCCCGACGGAAGAGGGTGTGTATTTCAGGCTGAGCAACCCTCTGCTCTTCGATCTCGGAAAGGCCAATTTAAAGCCTGTAGTATATGGAATATTAAGTCAGATCGCGAATATGCTAAGGAAGGCTCCCTGCGAAGTAATAGTGGAGGGGCATACTGACAACCTCCCTATCCACACCCCGCAGTTTCTGTCAAACTGGGAGCTTTCCGCAGCCAGAGCGCTAAGTGTAGTTAAATACTTCGCGTATCAGGAGAAGATACCTCCGGCAAGGCTCACTGCCGTCGGATATGGGGAATACCGCCCTATCGCTCCGAACATAAGTGACGAAGGTCGGTCGAAGAACAGGAGGGTGGAGATATTCGTGCGGTGGGAAAGCATTGACCCTGAAACGCAATCAGAAGCTGAAAATCATGAACAAATGGGCATGGAGATAAAGGGATGAAGAAGCTAAAGATTTTCATCATAGTATTTGTGGTTTTACTCCTTCAGGTCGCTTTATGCTATTCCATGATTTCGAGATTCCTCACCCCGAAAGCATCGGTCCAGGAAGAGGAAAAGCAGGATGAGGCGGCGGAAGAAGATTCTGGGGAGATCTATATATTTAAAGATGTCATTGTAAATCCTGCCGACACAGGAGGGAGAAGGTACCTGGTGGTCTCTATGGGACTCGAACTGGATGAAAAGAAACTGGCCGGGGAGATCGAGAAGAAGGAACCTCAGATCAGGGATGCCATCATAACCTTACTATCTCAAAAAAACGTTCCTTACCTTGTGGATATCCAGAAGAAGGATTCTCTACGCCATGAGATATTAGAGATAATCAATGGAAATCTGAGTCAGGGACAAGTGGCCAAGATCTATTTCGTCAAGTATATACTGCAGTGAGCTGAGAATACCATCCGTTCTGTGTTTCGGATGTTGATGTTCAATTGCTTATCAAGGTGGGGATCTTGAATAAAATACTGTCAAAAGGAGAGATAGATGCCCTGATTTCCTCTACGTCGGGGAACAAAGCTCCCTCTGTCTCAGGGGTTGGGAAAGAGAAAGTTGTCCATTCCTATGATTTCAAGTGTCCCGACAGAATCTCGAAAGATCAGCTCCGTAGCTTGAGGGTGATCCACGAAAACTTCGCGAGGACCCTGGGTACATATCTCTCTACTAGCCTCAGGACGATGATAAGCGTCAAATTGCTCTCCATCGGTCAGGTCGCCTACTTGGAGTTTTCCATGGGGGTATCCGACCCGAGTTGCATCTATATTTTAAACTTAGAGAAATTGGGGGGCAATGCGATTCTTGAGATAAGTCCGGATTTGGTTTCCTTCATCATAGACAGGATGTTTGGAGGATCTGGGGAAACCGCTTACGAATCGCGGAGCGTCACTATCATTGAGCAGAATGTCATGAGGAAGGTTGTGGATCGACTTCTGTTCTTTCTCGAGGAGGCCTGGCAGCATGTTACACCACTGGGTGCACGGGTGGAGGGTTTCGAGACCAATCCTCAGTTTGTCCAGATCGCATCAGGGACCGAGATCGTGGTGGCTGTCTTTTTCGAGGTCACTGTTAGAAATTTCAACTTCATGTTGAGTTTATGTATCCCATATTTTGCTCTTGAACCGATTCTAAAAGCTCTGACCAGCAAGGATTGGTTCTCTTTTTCACAGAAAAGGGAGACTGAGGAAGACGTCACGGGTGTCGAGGACACTTTAAAGGCCGTTAAGATACCCTTGGCTGCCAATTTGGGGGAAACCGAGGTAACTCTGAAGGAGCTTATGGATCTCGAAGTCGGGGACACGATCAAACTGAACAAAGGTATGTATGATGACCTGGAAGTTGCTGTCAATGGACGGCTTAAATTTCTCGGACGCCCGGGTCTCATTGGGAATAAAAAGGCGATCAAGATCGTTCGTTTCGTTTCCAGTGAGGAGTAGGAAGGCAATTCAAAATGGGAAATTGAAAATGGCTTTCTGCTCCAGTCTTAAATTCTAAACTCCTGATTGTCTTTAGGAGGAGGATGATCCAAGATGGAGAATGAACCTGTAATTGAAGAAGAGCAAAAGGAAGAAGAGCGAAGTGAAGAAGAACGAAAGGGAGAAGAGCAGACGGAAGAAGAGGAGGGAGTTACCATACAGCCAGTAACCTTTGCGAATCTCTTAGAATCTGATGCGCGCCCGGGGACAAGAAGTATAGATGTGCTTATGGATCTGATGCTTCCTATCTCTGTCGAACTTGGAAGGACCCATATGTCCATAAAGGATATCCTTAAGTTAGGACAGGGTTCAGTGGTCGAGCTGGCCAAACTTGCGGGAGAACCGGTCGACCTGCTCATTAACAACAGGAAATTCGCGGAAGGCGAAGTGGTTGTGATAGATGAGAACTTCGGTGTGCGAATCACCTCACTTGTGGGTAGAAAGGAACGTTTAGAGGATCTTGGAGCGGAAGGAAAGGATAAGGAGGCACCAGAATAAACATGAAAAGGATGCCTGCGTCTTGCCTTAAATTTTGCTCTTTCCATCCTCTAATTGCAGTCCCCGGATGTGGGCATCCGGAGGTGGTCTATGAACACCGATAAAGAAGCGCAAGAGCGCAAAAGCATGAAGGAGCAGGGGAGGTCTTTCTGCTTCCCTGTGGATAATAGGCAAAGCATGAAACTTACCCCTTGGGGTCTGGGGTGGCTTATACTTCTTGCGGGGATATCTCTCGCATCGAAAGCCTTCGGAGAAACAGAGCCTATGGAGTTCGGGCAGGTAGCTGTCCGTACCACTCCTGACCTCGTGCCGATGCTGGGTCGGACATTCCTTTCTTTAATCGTCATCGGGGTTTTGATCTATCTTGTTCTGTTCGTTCTGAGAAAATCTCTTTACAAACAGTGGCGCAACAGAGGTCGAGACGATCTGTTCAGCGTTCTTGGGTCCACCTTTGTGGGACCTAAGAAGACGGTTTGCCTCCTCAAAGTGCTGGACCGGATATTGATTGTCGGTGTGACAGATACCCAGATCTCTTTGCTATCGGAGATCACGGAGGCATCCGAGGTGGAGTCTATGATACATGCCAGCAGGCAGAGGGGTTCGGGTCCCCCCGGTCGCTTCTTTGATCACCTGGATACGTTTGTTACTCGACTGAAAAATGGGGGACGGAATGCTCAGGGAGAAGTCCTGTAAAAAGATATGTAGACTGGAAGACAGAGGGATAGAGGGACAAGACCTGAACAAGGGAAAGTGTAACAAACGCATTTTCTCTCTTTCTCGCCCCTTCCCTGTTGGCAAGCATTGGTTAATAGCGGGTATGGCCATGCTCGCGCTTCTGCTAATTCCAACCCATAAAGGCCTGTCCCAGGTGTTGCCTAAAGTGACAGTTGGTGTGGAAAGAGCTCAGGGACCGGGGGATGTTGCGGTCACTCTCCAGATCCTTTTTCTCCTCACCGTGCTTTCCTTGGCACCGGCAATTGTGATGATGATGACCTCGTTCACCAGGATCATTATCGTATTCTCTTTCCTGCGCCATGCATTGGGCACTCAGCAGTCACCCCCGACACAGATTCTGATCGGTCTGGCTTTGTTCTTGACATTCTTTATTATGTGGCCGGTGGGATCACAGATATATGAGCAGGCACTACAACCCTATCTGGATGGTGAGATTTCCGAGAAAATAACATTGGAAAAAGGGATTCAGCCCCTCAGATCATTTATGATTAAGCAGACCCGGGAAAAGGACTTGGCCCTGTTCATAAACTTAGCAAAAATGTCCAAGCCACAGGACAGTTCTGAGGTCCCGACCCACATCCTAATTCCCGCTTTTATTGTCAGTGAATTCAGGATCGCCTTTCAGATCGGATTTTTGCTCTACATTCCGTTTCTCATGATAGACATAATCGTAGCCACGGTATTGATGTCTATGGGAATGCTTATGTTACCACCAATCATGATCTCTCTGCCCTTCAAGATACTGCTCTTCGTCCTGGTGGATGGTTGGTACCTTATTGTAGATTCTGTCGTGGCGGGTTTCAGATAAACACTTATAGCATTGATAAAGGCTGATCAATGGTTAGAAAATGAGATCGGACTTAAAATGCAACTGTTGTGAAGGCTGAATTCCAACAGGGCAGGGTGGTTACCGGATTTTCAAATCGGATTTCACACATCGTTTTACCAGCTTGGAGGAATATGATGACCCAGGAATTCGTAATCTATATAGGTACTCAGGCGATCTACACCGTCCTGAAGGTAGCCGCTCCTATGTTGATTGCCGGGCTAACGGTAGGGCTATTGGTTGCCATCTTCCAGGCCGTTACCCAGATCCATGAGATGACCCTCACCTTCATCCCAAAAATCTTGGCAGTGACATTGGCGTTGATCGTTTTTCTCCCCTGGATGCTAAGCAACATATTGGGTTTCGCCATAGAGATTTTCACTAACCTGCCGAGCTTCAGCAAGTGATTGGATTAGCCGGTCCCCAGGGAGGTGCGGGGTAAGCTAAAGAGCAGGGTTTGAACCTTCCTTACACTCCTGAGTTCGCATCGGGGAAGGGGTAGAGATTACAATTACTTTATCTGGGACGGTGGCATAGACAGAGGTGCCTGACAATGGACCTTTCAATCTCTCAGTTTCAGCTCTTTTTTCTCGTTTTTTCCCGTATTGTGACGATGGTAGTGTTGATGCCGATCTTCGGATACAGGGGCATCCCAAACCAAGTGAGGATAGGCCTGGCACTGTCACTGACAATATTGCTCTTCCCAGTTATCCAGGGGCTGGAGATACCGATACCTGACAATGTCATATCTTTTGCATTGTTGGTGGGAAAGGAGGTTCTGGCCGGGTTGATCATAGGCTTTGCCACGCTTCTGCTCTTCATGGGGATCCAAATGTCCGGTCGCATCATCGATATCCAGGTTGGTTTCGCCATAGCAAACGTCATCGACCCCCAGTCACAGGAGCGGGTTTCCCTTATCGGGCAGTTCGAGTATCTTTTGGCGATATTGATTTTCCTGTCTATGGATGGCCATCACTTCCTTTTAAGAGCTTTGGAGAGGAGCTTCGAGCTTATACCACCTGGTGGGGCACGGTTCCCAAACACATTGACCGGGGAAATGGTAGCCCTCGCCGGAGGGTTGTTCGAGGTCGCGATCCGGATCGGTGCCCCGGTTCTCGCGGCCCTCTTCATCACCACTGTGGCCCTTGGTCTTATCGCGAGGACCGTTCCGCAGATGAACGTGTTTATCGTCGGATTGCCGCTGAAAATCGGGGTGGGATTGCTGGCGATAGCACTTTCGCTGCCTCTATTTGTGTACCTGTTCAGGGCACTTTTCGCACAGTTCCAGAGGGATATTTTGACCCTCATAAAATTACTCTGAATCATCTAACGGGTTCGGGATTCATGGCTGAACCCGGAACCGGGAAATCATAAGCCGATGGCAGAGGAATCCTTTCAGGAGAAAACAGAACAAGCGACACCCTGGCGCAAGAGAAAGGCGCGTGAGGAGGGCCAGGTTGCCAAGAGCACGGAGATCAATTCGGTGTTTGTCCTATTAGCCGGGATAGCCGGCCTTTACTTCGGGGGCAGCTCGATCTTGGCCCAGGTAACAGCGACTATGCGCGCCGTCTTCCGCGAAATCCCGTTTGTGGAACTGGCGACGGTGAACATCCGGGATTACCTGGTTGCAGGGATCAAGATGATATCGGGGATACTATTTCCAATCTGCGGGACGATTGTGGCCGTCGCACTGCTGATCAACTTTGTACAGGTGGGGGGTGTGACCTTCGCCACCCAGCCCATCACTCCGAAATTGAGCAAGATAGATCCTGTCTCCGGCTTCAAGAGGTTGTTTTCCAGAAAAGCCTTCTTCGAGCTTCTGAAGAGTATACTTAAGATCTCGATAGTGGGGGTGATCGCTTACACGACTTTCAAGGGGGAACTCAATGGCTATTTCCTTCTGATGAACCAGAATATAGGACAGATATTGAGCTTCATCACTACGATGACTTTTCGGCTGAGTTTGAGAGTTACCCTGGCACTCCTTGTGCTGGCTATTCTGGACTATGGGTTCCAGCGATGGGAGTATGAGCGGAGTTTGAGGATGACCAGGCAGGAGGTCAAGGATGAATTCAGGCAGACGGAGGGTGATCCATTGGTGCGGGCGAGGGTACGAAGCGTGCGCCGGGAGATGGCAAGGCAGCGGATGATGCAGGAAGTACCCGAGGCTCAGGTCGTGATCACTAACCCGGTCCACTTAGCTGTGGCACTGAAATATGACGTTTTGACCATGGCTGCTCCGGTAGTTGTGGCGAAGGGTGCAAGGTTGATCGCCGAGAGGATCAAGGAGATCGCACAGGAGCATAATATCCCCATCGTTGAGGACAAGACATTGGCTCAGATGCTCTACAAAACGACGGAGTTAGGAGAGGAGATCCCGGTTGAGCTTTACAAGGCGGTCGCGGAGATTCTGGCTTATGTTTACAGACTTAAGGAAGCATAGAACTGGAGGGCAGATGGCTGTTAATCTCGCACTCCGAACTTCCCATCCTGTAATTCGGGAAAGGAGACCCTGATATGGCACAGAATGTGGAGGACCGCCCATTGGCTTTGGGCGGATTGACCCGACACGGCGATATCCTCATGGCGGTGGGAGTTATAGCCATCTTGGGAGTAATGGTCATCCCTCTACCGGCTATCCTCCTGGATCTGTTGCTGGCTTTTAGTATCACAACAGCTCTGGTCATCCTCCTTGTGGCTATGTACACTGTGAAACCCCTTCAGTTTTCGGTGTTCCCCGGGCTGCTGTTGGTCGTGACGCTTTTCAGACTCTCCTTAAACGTTGCTTCTACCCGTCTGATCCTGGGTGACGCCTATGCGGGAAAGATCATCCAGGCGTTCGGTAGCTTTGTGGTGAAGGGAAACTATGTGGTAGGCTTTGTGATCTTCCTTATTCTGATTATTATCAATTTTGTGGTCATCACCAAGGGCGCCGGAAGGGTTGCAGAAGTAGCCGCCCGCTTCACGTTGGATGCAATGCCGGGTAAGCAGATGAGCATTGATGCCGATCTCAATGCCGGACTGATAGACGAGAGAGAAGCGAGACGACGACGAGAGGAGATCTCTCGGGAGGCCGACTTCTACGGAGCCATGGACGGTGCAAGTAAGTTCGTCCGAGGAGATGCGATTGCCGGGCTGATAATAACCCTGCTGAACATCTTCGGTGGCTTTGTCATCGGTGTGTTGCAGCGCAAAATGGGTTTCTCCGAATCCCTGCAGACCTACACCCTGCTGACTGTGGGAGATGGTCTGGTATCCCAGATCCCGGCCCTGGTGATCTCGACTTCGGCAGGCATCATCGTCACCCGTGCGGCCTCGGAGTCAAACCTCGGCCGTGATCTGGCAGTGCAGATCCTGTCCGAACCAAGGGCTATCGTTATCGCTGCAGGTGTGCTTGTCTTTTTAGGTATCACGCCGGGTATGCCGGTTGTCCCCTTCTTTGCCCTGGCGATCGCTGCAGGAACAGTGGCCTACAAGGTAAAAAATGCCCAGAAGGCTGCTGAGGAACTGGAGTCACCCGAAATACCACCGGGCGAGGGGCCGGAAGAGGAAAATATAGAGGATTACCTCCAGGTAGATACGCTTGAGCTGGAGATCGGGTACAGCCTGATACCGCTTGTGGATGCACAACAGGGCGGGGATCTCCTGAGCCGGATCACACACATCCGGCGGGAATGTGCCCTGGAGTTGGGGGTCCTTATCCCTCCACTCCGGATAAGGGACAATATCCAACTGAAGCCCAACGAGTACCTTGTTAAGATCAGAGGGGATGAAGTAGGCCGGGGCGAGCTGATGGTGGGCCGGTATATGGCGCTGAACCCCGGGACGGCTGAGGACGAACTGCCAGGGACAAAGGCCACCGAGCCGGCGTTTGGACTGGAAGCGATATGGATCCTGGAATCTGAAAGGGAACGGGCAGAACTGGCCGGCTACACGGTTGTCGAGGCCCCGGCGGTGCTGTGCACCCACCTGGCAGAGATGCTCAAAGTCCATGCCCATCAGATACTGTGTCGCGAGGACGTGCGAAGACTGCTGGATAACGTTAAGAAGGAGCAGCCGACCTTAGTTGAGGAATTGGTGCCGGATCTCCTGACCGTCGGTTCGATCGAGAAAGTGCTGAAGAACCTGTTGAGGGAGAGAGTACCAATCCGGGATATGATCACAATCTTGGAGACCTTAGCTGACTATACCCTCATGACCAAGGATCCCGACCTCCTCACGGAATATGTGAGAAACGCGCTATCACGCACACTCTCCAAGCCCTATTATGATGAGAATGGAACCATCCGGGCCATCACCTTAGATCCCGAGGTCGAGCAAACTCTGACCAATATCCTGAAGCAACTGAGGGGGAGTGCCGAGTCTGTGGGAGAGAACTCCAATCTCCCTATACCCCCGGAGGTATTCAGAAATCTATGTGATAGCCTCTCCTCCGAAGCGGAGAAGATGACTCTCGAAGGAAGGCCACCTTTGGTACTCTGTTCTCCGACGGTGAGGCCCTATTTCAAGAAGCTCATCGATCCTATCCTTCCAGGGTTGGCGGTCCTGTCTTACAATGAGATACCGCCTAATGTAGGCCTGCAATCCGTAGGAAAAGTGAGGCTCAAAAATGCAGATTAAAAAATATACCGCTCCCTCGATGAGGGAGGCTCTGTTAATGGTGAAAAGGGAGTTGGGAGAAAATGCCTTTATACTGGGATCCAAGAAAGTCTCCAGAGGGGGACTCTTAGGTCTCGGAAAGGAAATGATAGAGGTCACAGCGGCTGTGGATGATCCCCTTTCCTCCCAGAACTCCCCCTCCAGGAATTTCTCCCAGGACCTTCGGACGCAGACGGAAAGTTACAGAAGGTGGGGGAGAACAGCCGCGGAGCTGGGGGGGGATAAGCCGGACTATCGTGGCAAGTCAATGCGCCAGGCGGTGGACCTAGAGCTTCTAAAAGGTGAGATGGAGGATCTCAGAGAGGCTGTGCGAGATACGGCGGCACGTATCGGATACAGCCACCCCTCCCTTCCGGTACCCCTGCGGGTGGCCTTGAACTGTCTGATCGCAAATGGAGTCGAGGAGGAAATTGCTGAGAATCTGGTGCAAGATGTCCACATAGCCATAGGTAGAGATGCACCTCCGGATACGGACCTGATAGACCGGAGTTTGCTTGATCGGATCGCCCAGGTCATGGTACCTTCAGGGCCCACCGGACTCAAGAAGGGGAGGGGACCCAGCATAGCCGTGTTGATCGGGCCAACAGGGGTCGGCAAAACCACCACTCTGGCCAAATTGGCGGCAAATGGCAAATTCTCAGACAACAAGAAGGTCGCTCTGATCTCGGCTGATACATACAGGATCGCCGCAGTGGAACAGCTAAGCACTTTCGCGGACATCGCTAAGATTCCAATGGAGGTAGCTTACACCCCCGACGAGATGAGAGAAGCGGTGGCCCGCCACCGGGATAAGGATCTCATTTTGGTGGACACCGTCGGTAGGAGTCAGAAAAATCTGGAACAGTTGCTGAAACTTAAGGAACTCATCCGGAAAGCCTGCCCAAATGAAGTGCATCTGGTTATAAGCGCCAATATGAAGTGTGGTGATGTATTGGAAGCGGTAAAGAACTTCGGAATTATGCCCGTAGACCGGTTGCTCTTCACCAAACTGGATGAGACCAGCAGCTTCGGAACTATGCTCAATGTAGTTCAGACTGTGAGAAAACCGATCTCCTATGTCACCGATGGACAGAATGTTCCTGAGGACATAGCTTTAGCAGATTCGAGAGAATTGGCCAAGAGAATCTTGGGGAACTCCAATTGACAAAAGATCAGGCTTCCAAACTCCGTGAAATTGCTAAGGGAAACCTCCCCCCCTTGCCTCCTTCCCGTGAGGAAACAGGGGAACGGACAAATAGGAGGAAGACCTTTCCATCCCCTCATGGGAAAAGGGACTTGTCAGTGAGTGCGGATGAAAAACTCAACGTCGAAAGCCTGAAGGACAGAGGAGTTCCTACTCAGAGAGCTCGTATCATCGCCATTACCAGTGGCAAAGGGGGAGTTGGTAAGAGCAATTTTGCGCTCAATTTGGCCATAGCCCTGTCCCTTTTGGGAAAAAGGATACTGCTCTTTGATGCGGACGTAAATTTGGCCAACATCGACATTCTCTTAGGAATAAACCCGAGGTACACCCTGAGAGATGTGATCATGGAAGGGAGGGAGATCGGCGACACCATCGTAGAAGGTCCTTCCGGGATCAAGATCGTTCCTGCCTGTTCGGGTGATGTCGATCTCTTCGATCTGGATGGTCCGATCAGGGAGAAATTGGCCAGGGAATTCGAGGTGCTCCAGAGCACCGCCGATATCGTATTGGTCGATACGGCTGCCGGGTTATCCAGGAGTGTGATGGATTTCATTCTCAGTGCTGATGATGTGATCGTCGTGACGACACCGGAACCCACCGCGATCACAGATGCCTATGCAATGATCAAGGTGATCTCGGGCCAAAAACAGAATATACCTATTAGGCTTCTGATCAATCTGGTCAGGTCGAGGTCTGAGGCAGAGGAAACTTTCGAAAAGCTGAACTTGGTTATCACCCATTTTCTGAAACTTTCGGTCGAAAATTTGGGATTCATGGTGATGGACGGAAATATCCCAAAGGCTGTCGGGTGTCAGAGCCCCTTCCTCATCTCCTATCCCAAAACAGCCGCTGCCGGATGTATTCGCTCAATCGCCAGAAAGATAATCAGCGACCGATCGAAGCCCCGCCGAAGTGATAAAACCGGGTCCTTGCTCCACAGAATATTCTCAAGGAGGAATGAGGTGGCGATGCCTTTCTAATTTGATGGACCCTGAAAGATAAACTGTGTTGAGGAATTATGCCGGCTATTTTCTTAGACCCTAAGTAGGAGGAGGTAAAGTTATTAATGAGAGATATAATCGTAATCCTGGGCTTGGTCCTGTTTTTTGCAGCTCTGTTCTTATCCACTGCCTCCGGCGCCTCTCTGGAGGATTCTGTCCTGAGGGCGTCGGTGGTTCTACTGATCTGCCTTATCACAGGTTTCTTGCTGACCCCTCTGTTCCTCAAGGTATGGCATTATCCGAAGACTAATACAGACAGTGTTGGTGAAGGTTCGGAGGCTGCCGAAAAGGGTATGTAGTGCGAGATGTGAAGTATGGAGATGAGGGGGTACTTCAGGGAAGCCTGGGATGATAAAGAATCGGAGTGAAAAGAACCTATGCATTGCAAAAGGGGAATCTAGGAGACAGAGGATGTATATAAACTTAGTACAGAACATAGGCAAAAGTACACCAGATTAGCTGAGGTACCCGGTAGAAATTTCCTTCTCTATAGTCGATCTATGGGATAGATCTTTGCTGGGATCAAAACTACTGATGATATTTGCGGTTATATGTTGTAAAACAGTGTCTCTTACCCATGTTTTCAGGACCTTGGCACAGTATTTGCAACTGTGTTAAGATGACACTTCTGTGTAGAGCGCAATGGTGTGGATCGGCTGCCCAAATTCGGATCATGATTTGAGTCCCGCGCTCTATGCATTTCTTGATGGAGAGGACCATTATGCTGCCCGGAGAGGACGAGATTTGGAGGCGATTTGTCCAAACCAGAGATCCTGATCTGAGGGACAAGCTTATATTAGATCACATATCATTGGTGAAATATGTGGTCGGGAGGATAGCTAACTCCCTCCCCCGTTCGGTGGATAGAGGCGACTTGATCGGACCAGGTACCCTGGGTCTGATCGCCGCGGTCGACCAGTTTGACCCTTACCGGGGTCTGCAGTTCGAGACCTACGCTGTCCCCAAGATAAAAGGTGCGGTCTTGGACAGCCTGAGGGCAATGGATTGCGTGCCCGGGTCTGCACGGTATAAGGCACGCCTGCTGGAGGACACAATGGGGCAGTTGGAAAACGAGTTGGGAAGGACGGCCGCTGAGGAGGAAATCGCCGGAAGATTGGGTGTAAGAATCAAGGAATACCGAAATATGCTCCGGGATGCAAGCCCTGTGATACTTTTGTCCATAGATGAGTCTTTTCATGGAGAAGACGGCAATTCCCTCAGTTTAAGGGAAATCATCGAGGATTCCAAAAGTCCGGATCCGACATTGATAGTCGAAAGGAAGGAGATGAAGGAAGTATTGGTCGATGCCATCGGCAGATTGCCTGAGCGCGGGAGATTGGTTGTTATTTTGTATTACTATGAAAAACTTACCCTAAAGGAGATCGGCAAGGTTATTGGAGTCTCCGAATCGAGGGTCTCCCAGATCCACACGGAGGTCATCTTGCGCCTACGCAGCATGGTGGCCAAGGCGATGGAAATCGTGGGATCATAAGGTCACAGGGTCACCGGGGCCTGGGGTTGCGAGATCATTGAGATCCAGGTTTCTGTCGGACCCAAAGAAGGTCGTAGTTGCTATGGCGGAATCTGTTGGCTTGCGGAAAATCTCTACTAAGACCGAAGCTACGCAGAAGGTCTCTAAGGTGGAGAAGAGACATCAACGGATGGATGATCAGAAGTTCTCCACGTGGCTGCGGCGAAAGGACTCGGAGAAGCAGAAAAAAGCCCACCCTCCCATGAAGCCTGGGGACGAAAAAGGATATGAGAAAAGGGAATCCAAGGATTCTAAAGAGGGGTCTGAGGAACAAATGGCGGATGAGCTTTACAGCAGGGATGGGAAAAAAGAACGGGAAGAGGAGAGGGTGACCGGGGATCTGGGACAGTTTATCGATGTCCTGGCTTGAAAGAGTTAGGGATCGCAAGGAATAAGAACTGATCCTCTCTAATCTTTGATTATCTTTCAGGAGGTATATCTTGTTAAGGAAATTCTTCTCCCAGGATGAGATCAAGCAGGTCACTCGGAATATTATCAATCTCCCCACGCTCCCCACCGTAGTGGCGAAGATGATCGAGTTGGTGGACAACCCAAAGACTACCGCATCGTCGTTGGGAAAGCTCATCTCCAGTGACCAGGTGTTGACGGCAAAGCTGCTCAAACTTGCGAATTCGGCCTTCTACGCATTTCCTCGCAAGATCGGTACAGTTAACCTGGCCATCGTGGTCCTGGGTTTCGATATGATCAAGAGCCTGGCTTTAAGCGCATCCGTAATCGACAGGTTTTCGAAAGAGAATGACAGGATCTTCGATGTGATGAAATTCTGGGAGCATTCCGTAGGTTGTGGGGTAGCTGGAAGGGTGGTAGCGGCGGAATATGGGTACAGGGTGAGTGGGGAGGTATTCACCGCTGGTCTGCTTCACGATATAGGAAAGTTGATTCTAAGGGAATATCTCAATCTGGAGTTCCAGGAGATCATCGAGACCGTCAAGGAAAAAGGAATCTCTTTTATCGAAGCAGAGAGGGAAATTCTGGGTGTGACCCATGCCGAGATAGGGGGATGGCTTGGGGAAAGGTGGAATTTACCTGGCCAACTGGTTGAGACTATACGCGTCCACCATCAACCTGAGAAGGCTCGGAAGGTCCCCGAGCTAGTAGCCTTAGTGCATTTCTCCGATATAGTCTGTAGATTTTCTAAGGTGGGTTGTGGAGGGGACGATGGAGTTCCTGCCCTCGATGAAACGGTCTCCCGTATGCTTAGACTGCGTACTTTGGACTCCGGGGAAGTGGATATGGAGCACTATAAAGGCAAATTTCTGGACGAGATGAAGAAGGCAGAGATTTTCATGAACCTTATTCAGGGATACAATGACTGAGATCAAAACGTTAAAGAAGAAATTGGGGCAGATCGTTACCTCCGAAAGCCTGGCGCTTAATGATCCAAACCGGGGAGATGTTCCTGATAAGGGAAGAGACCGGTCAAGGGATCTCCTGCTGGACACCACCTATCAGATCATCAATTCTTACGAGCAGCAGGTGGCGAAGCTTAGGAAGCAATTGAAGGATCTTAAAGCAGATCTTAAGGCCAGGGATCGGGATCACTCGGAGATGAGGGAGTCCATCGATGAGTTATTAACCCTGCAGAAGCTTTCCGAAGCCATTCGATCGACTCTGGAACCCGACGAGATACTGAGGGCACTATCCAATTTGACTGAAAAGATCCTCGCTGTGGAAGATTGCGGGGTTTTCTTAATGCAGAATGGCAGACACGCATTAGATCCTATCCCTTCCTCCAAGCTCTCCAAGAAACTTGGGAAAGTTGCCCAAAACCTGTTGGAGGATGGCATCATAGACTGGGTGGTCGATGAAGGGGAACCGATCGTTGTGCCAGATATCGACACTCTGTCTAACACTCCTAATGAATCGCCTGAGAGGAACTTCGTCATCGCACCCCTGGTTGTGGGAAATAAAAGGATGGGGATCTTTCTCGTTTCCAGCTCCCAGCCCAAGCATACTTTTTCCCTTCACACCATGAGATTGCTGTTACTGCTCACCAACCAGGCGGCGGTTGCCATCCAAAATGCGCAGACCTATAAGGAACTACAGGATACCAATGAGGTGTTGCAGGCATCACAGGAACAGTTGGTCCATTCGAGTAAATTGGCCGCTATCGGTGAGCTCGCGGCCGTTGTAGCCCATGAAGTGAACAACCCCCTTCAGATAGTATCAGGATATGTTCAGCTTCTGCTGATGCGGAAGGATATGGAGGAGGAGATTCGCACAAAGTTGAAAGCCGTGATGAAGGGTACCGAGCGGATAAACTCCGTGGTACAGAGCCTATTGAGTTTTACAAGAAAGGGGAAAGAGGGTGGAGAGGCATTTGATAGTGTCGATGTCAACGAAACAATTATCGGCTTGGAGGTGCTGACCCGATATTCGCTGTTGGTTGATCAGATTGAGCTTAATTTGGATTTGGATGAGAATTTACCCAAGATCCCCGGGCAGTCCGGTAAATTGCAGCAGGTATTTATGAATATGATAAGCAATGCCCATCAGGCGATGCCTCAGGGCGGCAAGTTCTCCATTAAGACAAACTATCGCGATGGTCTTGTAAATGTCACCTTCTCCGACAACGGTGTCGGAATACCCAAGAAGAACTTAAATAAGATATTCAATTCCTTTTTCACTACAAAATCCTCCAGAAAGGGGGCAGGGCTGGGTTTGTCCATAAGCCGCAAGATTGTGGAGGAGCACGAAGGCACCATCCAGGTCAGAAGCCAAGTTGGTAAAGGCACAACTTTTATCGTCAAGCTACCTGTGATAAGGAGGAGGAAGTTGCCTTGAGGAAGCCTGCGTACGTTCTCGGAGTTATCCTGATCTGTTTTCTCTCTCTCAGGGATTCAGAGGCAAGAGATGCAGATCTGCTCAACATCAGATTTGGATGGCATAACACCTTCGCCCGGGTAGTATTTGACTTCGACGGGAAGGTCACCTACCAGGTCGACGGAGATAGCACTTGTGGGGAAATCTATATCGAATTCTTCAGGGCCTCCCTTTCGGGTCTCTCTCAGATAGACTTCGGAAGGCTGAATGGTGGTATGATTGACTCCCTGCATGTGCAGAATCTTGGCGAAAACCGTGTGACCGCTGAGATCACCCCTAAAGGGAATTTCACTTTGAGAAGCTTCCACTTCTCTAGGGGGAGACCCATAGGAAGAGAGAACCCTTTCAAGGTGGTGGTTGATGTTTACAGGTGTTCCGAAGGATCTCCGAGATCACGGGACGAAATTATTGTGGGGCATAGCAACAACGATAACCTGAACCTCCGGTCGGGCGATGACGAGGTTGGTCCTACCAGGGGTGAAATCGTAAAGATCGAGTCTCCGCATAACTCAGGAAGTGTTGGAAAGATCATTGGAGCCCTCAAACAACCAGATATCAGTACCGTCCTCCACTACATCCGAGGTGACCTGAAAACCAGGCTTGCTATCCCCATCTTATGTACTGTGGCGTTTTTGACATATCAGTTTATGAAGAAAAGACCGAAAAAACGGCGAGGAGCGAAGGTACGCAGGGTTTTCAAGCAGCCTTTGTTGCCCGATAATAAACATAGATCCCATAGAGGTGAGAACGTCCGGATTGGTGTCGTTGATCGGGTGCAAAATCTCCCCCAGGATCAATCGAAAGATACCTTATCCAGGCGAAGAAAATATGAACTGGCCGGCCAACTCGCGGCCGGGGGGTGGAACGGGAGGGACATCGCTAAGGAGCTACAGATGGGGCAAAGGGAGGTGGAGTTGCTTAATTACCTCACTCCAAGAATGGGAAGTAAGAATTGAAGCTAATCCTCTCCAATTCTTAATCGCTTTTCGGCATGAATTCTCTATCTATTTCCTCCAATAAGCTGAAGTTAATAATCTCGGACAGGAACCTCAGTGATCTGAAGAAGACATTGCATTTGGGACAGACCATCAGAGGCAGGATAGTCGAGGTTCTTCCCCGGGACAAAATGATCCTGAAACTCGGGGGTTTTAACGTTGTTGCTGAATCGGAGATGGCCTTCAATAAGGGTGATATTCTATCCGCCGTAGTTTGTGATCTGGACCGAAAGATCATCCTCCGGCTCCTTCTACCACCTACCGAGGGAGCCCTGAGAGGCTCTCCACGTGACATTCTGCGGCATCTGGGCATAGCTGCAGATAGACTGAACCTCGCTATCGCAGAGGAGCTTCAAGATCTGGGATTTACTCTGACAAAGGCAGGTCTAAAGGAGATAAGGGACGGGTTCAAGGCGTGGGAAACCTTGTTAAAGTCCTTTTTCGGACGGAGGCAGTTGATCCGGGCGATACTGTTCCTCTCGTTGAGGGGTGTTCCTATAACAGCGCGGAGCTTAGATGCCATTCACTATTACCTTTACGGCAGCCCACTCCTGGGGGAGCAGCTTCGGAAGCTTGAACGTCAGCTCAAGGGACGGCTCGATGAAGGGAAGGCTAAAGATGGTCTTAAGGACTTCGAGAAGGCTTTTCCTGCGATCGAGAAGAAGGATCTTGCAGGGCAGTTGAGCCGTATCGTTGAGGCCCTTGGGCTGAGCTATGAGAATGAAGTCAGTGCAGGCCTTTTGGAGTCATTGCAGATCAGGTTTAGCTTGAAGTACTATCTCCTCCTGCTCGAACAAAGCTTGCGGTCCGCGGAGGGGGAGACATTCCAGGAAGTTCTCGAATCGGTTGAGGATATTCTCGGAAATATTGAGGGACAGCAACTGGCAAGTCTTCCCTGCCCGGATGAGACATCAGGAAGTTTTGCTCATTTTCAAATCCCTCTGAGATGGAGGGATGAAGAGGGAACAGCCGAGGTCTGGGTCTTTCGGGACAGAGAGAAACGGGTTGATCCGGAGAATATGAAGTTGGCCCTGCAGATCGAGATGCGCCATCTCGGAAAGGTTAAGGCCAGAATGGAGTTATCCTATGGAACCCTTACCTGCAAATTCACAGTAGGATGTGAAGCTATCCGCTCCCTTTTCGAAAGCAATTTCTCCGATTTGACAGAGAATCTGGAGGGATTGAACTATTTTGTCCGGAAAGTAGGTTGTGTTCTGACGGAGGATGAGGAGATACTCGATCGGTTTGAGGGACAGATCCCTGGCGCAGGAGAAAACCGCGGTTATATTGATCTGATGGTATAGACAGGATGCATAGAAAGAAACAAAGCTCGGAACAGATCGAAGAAGAGCGCAACGAAACATATAAGGCAGCAGTGGCCCTGAAGTATAAGATCCACGAGGACAACGCCCCTAAAGTGGCCGCAAAGGGTCGGGGTGTCCTCGCCCGCAGGATCATCGAGATAGCCAAGGAACATGGCATACCCATAAGGGACGATCCTGATTTAGTAGAAGTACTTCTCAAGCTCGATCTGAGCGAGGAGATCCCGCCGGAGCTCTATCAGATAGTCGCTGAAATCCTGGCGTTTGTCTATAGGATGAATGAAAAATGGGGATCAGAGGAATAGAATATAGGCAAAAGTATCCTCAATTGGATGAGACACCTGGCAGAAATTTCCCTCCTTATATTCCATCTCAGGATTATATCTTCTGTGCAGATCAGACTTACTGATAATATCTCGTAGTTAATTACCTATAAAACAGACCTTTGCCTCCACGCTTTCAAAGCACTGGCATAGTATTTGCATCCGTGTTAAGAGGACATTTCTGAGTAGGGCGTAAACGGATACAGCAACACCCGATCTCCGATCACGCCTTACGCATCTCGATGTATTGTTGAGAAAGATGTAAACGGCAAAGCCCCGCTTCGCCACCCAAGACGGAGAGATATCGGATGATCAAAAGTATCTATGCTTCAGCAGCCAGTATGTCGCTCAGGATGATCAGACAAGAGGTAGCTGCGAACAATCTGGCCAATATAAATACAACAGGTTACAAGAAGGATCGGTTTTTCCTGAGAAATCTTGTAAAGGCCGACCAGATGCTAAACGAGCAGGAAATGGAAATAACCGACCGGGTCATCATAGATTACGAGGGGGGGGCACTGGATCATAGCGGTAATCCTCTGGATCTGGCACTGAGTGGGGAAGGCTTCTTCACTATAGATACCCCTCGGGGAGTGAGGTATACGCGGAACGGGCATTTTGCCTTGAACGCAGATGAGCAGTTGGTGACAACCGATGGCTTCGCGGTGCTCGGGGAAGATGGACCTGTGGAGATGCATGGCAAGGACATCTCCATCGGAGAGGATGGTGAGATCACTGTAGATGGCAATTCAGTGGGCAAGTTGCTCATCACAGACTTTGAGAAGCCCTATGATCTGGAGAAGGTGGGGAACAGTTTATTTGTCTCTACGTCCGGAAACAGAACCGAAAGGACCGCCGAAGGTATGATAGTGAGACAGGGATTTCTGGAAGGTTCTAACGTTCATGCGGTTGAAGAGATGGTGCGTATGATCAGCTTCTTCCGCGACTATGAATCAAATCAAAGGATGATCCGGTACCAGGATGAGGTTTTGGGAAAAGTCGTAAACGAGGTTGGCAAAGTGTAGATTAAGCTTTATCCCAAATCGCTTTTCAAGGAGGTAATGCATAATGAATCGGGCTTTGCAGGCAGCGGCTACAGGAATGTATGCCCAGCAACTCCACGTAGATGTTATCGCTAACAACTTGGCTAATATCAACACGACAGCCTTTAAAAGGAGTCATGTCCAGTTCCAGGATTTATTTTACGAGACGGTAAAAGCGGCGGGAACTTCCTCACCCCGAGGTACCCAGTCTTCCAGCGAACTGGAGATCGGCTGTGGTACAAGACCTGTGGCTGCTCTGAAGATCTTTTCCCAGGGGGACATTTTAGGTACGGATAACCCCCTGGATATCGCCATAAGCGGGGATGGGTTCTTCCAGGTATTGAAACCGGATGGTACGATCGTCTATACCCGGGATGGTTCCTTCAAACTATCCGCGGAGGGACAGATCGTAACTTCAGATGGATTTGCTTTAGAGCCTCCGATGGTTCTCCCTCAGGATACGACCTCCATCAATATAAGTTCTGATGGAGTCATCCAGGTTCAGATCGTCGGGGAAATGGAACCTCAGACTGTGGGACAGATCGAATTGGCGAAATTTGTGAACTCCGGAGGACTGAAAAGCATAGGCAGGAACCTGTGCCAAGCTACCTTGGCCTCAGGAGAGGCGATCCTCGGGACACCCGGGAGCGAAGGACTCGGCGATCTTTCTCAAGGATACTTGGAAACTTCGAACGTGGATGTAGTCAAAGAGATGGTCAATATGATCGTTGCTCAGAGGGCCTATGAAATCAATTCCAAAGCAATTAAGACTGTGGAGGAAATGATCTCGATGGCCAACAATATGAAACGATAGGGATCAGTAATCGGAGACCAGTTACCAAGTTATAGCTTATGGGTCGAAAGATTAACATTTTTCTGGCAGTCCTGATATGTTCCCTTATCTGGGAAAGGTCCTCTGCGGAAGACAGCGTAGAGGTCATCCTGAATGATCATGTGCTGATCGGTGGAGGGGAAATCAAGCTCGGGGATGTGGCGGTGCTCTCAGGTGGGGATGAGCGGCGGGCTGAGAAACTGAGGTCCGTCCGCCTGTGCTCAGCACCTCCACCTGGCGATTCCCGTGAACTTGACCGATCTTACATTGAAAAGCGCCTCGCTCAGAATACGGTGGGTCTCTCACATCTTTCGTTCTCCGGGGCCGGTAAAGTGATAGTACGGACTGCCTGTGCTGAGGTCACGGGATCGCAGATCCAGGCGGCTGTTGAGGATTTGATTTACCAGAGGTTGCCCCGGGAGGACGTGATCCTCGAATTCCGAAGACTGCCCCAGAAATTGATCCTCCCACATGGGGAGGTAAATCTAAGGGCATCAGCGGCAGATGACCTCCCCTTTAACGGCAACAGGGTGGTCTACGTTGAAATATTCGTCGATGGCAAGAGGCATAAGAAGATCCCTGTATCGCTCAAGGTCAGGACATTTGGCGAGGTCCTTCTGTGTAGAAAAAAAGTGGACCGCCATCATGTTTTTGAATCTGAGGATGTGTCCGTGGAACGGAGGGAAACAACGACCCTCCCGGACGATGTGATGACACGGATCGATGATGTAGTGGGGAAGATGGCGAAATCCATCGTTCAGTCTGGCAGGGTTATCCGCCGGGATATGATAGAACTGCCACCCGTTATCCACAGAGGGGATCTCGTTATCGTGGAATTCTCCCTGAAAGGAATTTTCATCACCATGGAAGGCGAGGCCAGAGCGGATGGGAGACCCGGAGAGGTCATCACTGTTCGCAACATTCGATCTCGCAGGGAGGTCTCAGCCCGGGTGGTGGACTCGAAGACTGTTGTTGTTGATTCCGGATTTGATGGAAGGATCGATCGGCGATCCGAAATCACCAGCCCAAAAGGAGAATCGTGATGAAATTCTTGAGAACTTTGGGTTTTCTGCTACCGTTGCTGTGTGCGCTTGTGGGATCGGTCTTTGCCCAGAACACAGAGAAGGAAACGGGTTTTTCCCTTTTCTCGGACCACAAGGCCCATAGGGTGGGCGATGTGCTCACCGTTTTCATCGTGGAGCAGTCGGACGCATCCAGTCAGGCCAAAACCACCGTGGGGAAAGAGTCAGGCCATTCGATAGCTACCACAGAGGGCCAGGGTCCGCTGTCTTTTATCCCTCTCATGGGCTCCGGCATGCAGAACAAAACAACTCACGATGGCAAGGCTCTGACCTCACGCCAGGGGAAGCTCCGGTCGAAGATGACTGTACAGATCACCGGGAAGACCGATAACGGCGACTTGATCATAGAGGGCCACAGAACAGTCGATATCAATGGGGGCAAAGAAGAGATCATCCTTTCCGGGATCGTCCGTCCCCAGGATGTGAGTTCAGAGAATACCATCTACTCCTACCACATTGCCAATGCCCAGATAACCTACAAGGGCAAAGGGGCTATGTACAGGAGTCAGAAGCCAGGTTTGCTGTCATGGCTTTTGGGCTGGCTGTTCTGATCTCAGCTAAGAGATCGGGGAAGATCCAAGTCCTCGACACCATTAGAGGCTAATCTAACAGGGGTGAATGCCAAATGCGATATGCGTCGTGTGATCTGCGGAACAAGATAAAGGTAAAGCCCCCTTATTTTTGTATTTTCCACCTTTTGGTTCTTATTCTGTTTACTCACGGATTGGCTTCAGCTCAGGTGCGTATTAAGGATATCGCCCGGATCGAGGGGCTCCAGAATACTCAGTTGATCGGCTATGGGTTGGTTATCGGCCTTGATGGCACAGGGGATAGAAGGGGTTCTGCTTTCACGATCCAATCTGTGGCAAACATGCTTACCAGGTTCGGCATAAATGTCCCTCAGGATGAGATCCGTCTCAAAAACGCTGCTGCAGTTATGGTCACGGGGGAAATCCCTCCCTTCGTAAGAAACGGGGGACGGATCGATGTGGTCGTCTCCTCATTGGGAGATGCGAGAAGCCTGGAAGGGGGCACGCTCCTGCTGACTCCGCTTTTGGGGAAAGACGGCACATTATATGCCTATGCGCAGGGCAGTATCTCGATCGGAGGATTCAGTATCGAAGCTGAGGGTGGGGATCGCATCCGAAGAAATTATACCTTGACCGGTCGGGTGCCGAACGGGGCAATTCTGGAGAAAGAACCCCCTTCGAATTTTGGGGTGAATGGGAAATTGGCCATCCTCCTGAGACAGCCGGATTTCACCTCGGCAGTCCGTTTGGCCGAAGTTGTCAACATGGAATTCGACGGACGAGCGCCTTCCATAGAGGGGGAAATCGCCTTTGCCAAGGATGCAGGGACGGTTCTGGTTGAAGTCCCGCCGGATTGGGAAGGGGACGGAGGGCTGGCAAGATTTATCGCATCGATCGAGGCTCTGGAAGTCAGTCCCGATGCGGTCGCCCGGGTGGTGATCAACGAGCGGACGGGGACTATCGTGGTGGGAAGCAATGTCCGGCTCTCTACGGCAGCGGTCTCCCATGAGAACCTGACCATACAGATCCAGGCGACCCCTGTAATCTCGCAGCCTAGCCCATTCTCCCAGGGAGAGACTGTCTTGGTCCCGGAGACCGAAGTTACTGTGACCGGGAACGAAGCGACCGAGATGTCGGTAATACCGTCTACTGCGAACGTGGAGGACCTGGCTAATGCCCTCAACGCTTTGGGGGCAACCCCCAGGGATATCATCGCCATCTTTCAAGCTCTGAAGAAGGCGGGAGCGCTACAGGCTGAGCTAGTGGTCATGTAGACGATCCTTACAGATTGGCGGTCTGGATCATAGAAATAGATGATCGCAATATACACCTATCCGGGAGATCAGAGAGAGTGCAAGCGAAGATCCAGATGGCAATTTTATCCCTGAGATGGGCAAATTTTGCTGTTGAATTTGGATAGCTCGCAGTAGAGGAATAATCTTTAGTTAATACTATTTAAGCACTTAGATACATATTTCCTTGAATTTGGAAAGCTCGGCACACATGTTGCTGCTCTGAAATATGAATTACTGTCTACGCATGACGGACCCCTTATGGGAATAGTGGGAGAGTGATCGATGAATATCGACCAGATCAACAGAGTGATAAGCTCCATAGAGATAGACAAGCCCGGACCAGTGTCTAATCCGAGGGAAAAGTGCAAAGAAGATAAGCTGAAAGAAGCCTGCAAGGGCTTCGAGTCCATTTTCCTTTATTATCTGATGAAGAATATGAGGGAGAGCATACCTCAGTCGGACCTGTTAGGTGGTGGGTTAGGCGGCGAATATTTCAGAGGCTTGTTCGATGAGGTGGTGGCAAAGGCTGTCTCGAAAGGGAACGGTATCGGCCTGTCGGAAATGCTTTACAGGAGTCTGTCCCTCAGAGAAACCGAGATGTCATTGCGGACAAAAGATGTCAGATCAACTACCCCGATCCCGGGTTCCCAATCCGAAGTCCCCGATCAGGACCGAGAGATTCTCGACAGGGTGAAAAAGTTTAATCCTATAATCAAGGCAGCCGCGAAACAGTATGTCATCAATTCTCGACTCATCCAGGCGGTTATCGCACAGGAGTCCGGGGGCAACCCTGAAGCTGTCTCCCCCAAAGGTGCAAAGGGACTGATGCAGCTTATGGATGAGACGGCTGGAGATCTGGGGCTTTCGGATGTGAAAGATCCGAGGGAGAACATCTTCGGAGGCGCAAGGTATCTCAAGGGGCTCTTGGATCGGTTCGAAGGTGACGTCAGATTGGCTCTTGCCGCATATAACGCCGGGCCAGGAGCGGTGGAAAGGCATGGGGGGATTCCACCGTACGGGGAGACCAGGGCGTTTGTGGAAAATGTTATGCGCTACTTCAGAATTTCGGAGCAGATTTCTTAACCTCCTAAAGATTGATGTAAATCGTTCGATAACTAAGGAAGGAAGCGATCATTGGATGAGATATTGCCAGACTTGATGGACCTTATCGGGGAAGAGATCGAGGCATTCAGGCAACTTTTTGATCTTCTGTCTAAGCAGCAGGAGCTTATAGTTCAAAGGCGCATAGATGATCTCAGGGAGAACGTGACGGAGGAAGAGGAGCTTATCCTTCGAATGAGGGATTTGGAGAAAGACAGGATAAACAAGACGGAGGCACTCTCCGATACATTGGGGATTGCCCCGGGTGAGTTGACACTTGCTGAGATCATTCGAACCGTCGAGGACAGATATGCCGTCCGATTATCCCAATTGAGAGATGGCCTGCTGACTTTGATGGAGAACATAGACAGTACCAATACAATCAATCGATTTCTGATCGAAGAAGGGTTGCGCTTTGTGGAGAAGAACATCCATCTGCTGACCGGAGGCGAAGGTATCGGCGCAATATATGAACGAACGGGTAGGGTGACTCCGAGCAACGGTAGCCAGGTGGTAGATCGTAAGATCTGAAAGGTCACTGGGCATCGGGTGACCCATCCCCTTACGCATTGCATGTCTCTTCTGAAGCATAGGAGGTTTGATGCCGGGACTGAGCAACATTCTTAATAATATAGCGAGACGGGCTTTCTCGGCCCAGCAAAATGCATTGAATGTAACCGGGCACAACATAGCCAATGCGAATACCCCTGGTTTCTCAAGGCAGCGTGTCGAGATGGAGGCTTCTCCTCCTGTGGACTTTCCTCAGGGGAGGATAGGGACCGGGGTTGAGATCACCCAGATCCGGCGGATCCGGGACCGGTGGATCGACGCCCGATTATGGACGGAAAACGGATTGTTTGGCCGGTGGGAGTATGCGGAGCAGGTGTTGCGTCAGATCGAAGACATCTTCGGAGAGCCAAGTGAGACCGGATTGAATGAAGTGCTCAATCAGTTTTGGAGCAGTTGGGAGGATCTGGCCAATAACCCGGAAAGTTCATCTGCCCGTGTGGCAGTGCAGCAGCGTGGAATTTCATTGACACAAGCATTCAATCGCATCGATACCCGATTGAAGGTTCTCCAAGAAGATTTGAATACCGCCATTGAAGCAAAGTTGGATCAGATCAACTCAATTGCCAAGCGGATCGCCGAGATTAACGTCAACGTTGTCTCCGCTAAAGGTAACAATGCCAACGATGCTCAGGACGAGCGAGACCGTTTGATCGACGAGTTGTCCAAATTAATCAATGTAAGTGCTAAAGAGGACGCCGATGGAACAGTCGCTATCACTATAGGCGGGCGTGTCCTGGTGGAGAGAGACATAGCAACAGAGTTGACCACAACGACCCGCTCGTCGGGCCATGGAGTGCTGAAGGACATCGTCTGGAAGAGTGACGGAGTTGGGGCAAGGATCACTAGTGGGGAGCTCGGCGGTATCCTCAATGTCCGTGATTCCAATATCTCCAACTATCTGGGACAGCTCGACGCACTGGCCCTGTCCCTTGTCCAGGAGGTTAATGCCCTGCATCGGGTTGGCTATGGGCTTGGGGGATCCACGGGGATCAATTTCTTCGATGAGAATACTTCCGGGGTCGGTGATATAGCCCTGAGTAACGATGTCCTGAATGATCCCGGAGAGATAACCGCCTCCTCCGACGGAAGTCCAGGAGACAACAGCAGCGCACTGGCAATCGCCGATCTAAGGCATCAACTCACGATGAATGGGGGTACTGCGGCATTCGGCGATCACTATAGTTCACTTGTTGGAACCATCGCAACGCAGAGCCAGGAAGCGGAGTTTATGCGAAGAAATCACCAGCTTCTGGTGAAGAGTTTGGAGAACGAACGCAGCTCTGTGTCAGGGGTTTCGCTGGATGAGGAGATGACGAACCTTATAAAATATCAACATGCATATAATGCTGCGGCCCGTTTGGTGACTACCGTAAACGAACTGATGCAATCGGTACTCGAAATGATCTGAGACCCTTCCTTTCCGTAACTGGGAGAGAGGAGAAGTATGAGATACTTTGCTGTTCGACAACCTTTGGCTAACTCTGAGCTAACGGTTATTCATTTCAAAGAGGTGATTTATGCGCGTAACTAATGCAATGGTTTCCTCCACACTCCTGGCGAATCTGAGTCGGAACCAGGAACGATTAGCCAAATATCAGACCGAACTGTCCACAGGCCGGAGGATCAACACTCCCTCCGACGACCCTGGAGGGAGTTCCCAACTGCTACGTCTGGACCAGCATCTTTGCGATAACGATCAATATCAGAGGAACATAGGCGACGCCGTGGACGGGCTCGTTATGACCGAATGCGTCCTCCAGGATATTGAGGACCTTCTGGGCAAGGTCAGAAATCTCACCCTCCAGGCTTTGAACGATTCACAGGGAAAAGAAAGCCGTCAAAGCATAGCGAGAGAGATCGATCAGTCCTTAGAGCATTTGATCGGGTTGGCAAATCGCCGTGTGAAGGGAAGTTATATCTTCGGAGGCACTCAGACACTTGCCACACCGTATACGG
>CAZTBA010000015.1:0-29148 GCA_964611725.1 uncultured bacterium | reverse complement strand
CGGGCCTTTAGTCTGCGTTCTATCTACTCGATAAAGGACATAATTGCTCTATCTACGATCAAAATGAACATCCCGGTGGTATGCTACGATATGGGGTAGCGGATGATAAATTGCCCAGATCGATACTTGATGCGGAGATAGATATTATCTTTAAGTTAGGCGTAAAACTGGAAGCCGGACAATCTCTTGGCAAAGATTTTGGTTTACATGAAATCAATAAAGAATATGATGCTGTAGTTATAGCGGTAGGGACAATAGACCATAAAACGTTTGAGGGTTCAGGGATTGATATGACCCAGCGCGGAATTGCTGTAAATAGCAGCACGTTTGAAACTTCAGTGCCAGGGATTTTTGCCGGCGGCAATGCTATAGGGGAAAGGCGCATGGCCATCCGCGCTGCCGCACATGGGAAATTCATCGCATATTCGGTAGATCAGTTTTTGAATGTTGCCAATGTAACGGATCCGCCTCATCGATTTGACTCGATAATGGGTAGAATGCAGGATGGAGAGATAGACGAATACATTAAAGAATCCGGAGAGCTTGAAGGGGTAGAGCCTGAAGATGGTCTTGAAAAGGGGTATTCGGGTATGGAAGCGGTCAGGGAATCAACACGCTGTTTTCATTGCGACTGCCGGAAGCGTGATACCTGCAAATTACGCCAATATGCTGATGAATACGGTGCGGAACAGCGGCGGTTCAAAATGAGCGAAAGAAAAAGATTCCAGAAAATAGTACAGCATGATTTGGTAATATATGAACCTGGCAAGTGTATTAAATGTAGTCTATGCGTGCAAATAACAAAGAATGCCGGAGAAGAACTTGGTCTGACTTTTGTGAATCGCGGATTTGATGTCCGGGTGGAGACACCATTCAATGAAACACTTGATCAGGGCCTTAAAAAAGTGGCCGGACAATGCGTGGAGGCCTGTCCTACATCCGCACTATCCTGGCGAAATCACCCAGAGGGATCGGAATATGTCGAACGTTAGATTAATTTTGACGCTCTTTATCCTGGGGGCTCTTTTTCTCATGTGTGGCGGTAAAGGTGAAAAAGAAACTGAGGGACAAAACGTCCGGAAAGCATATTGGCCTATCTTTCGAGGTGATTCCCGATTATCAGGTATTTCAAATGATACCATTCCTGATGAAATGAGGTTATTATGGACATTTAAAACCGAATCCAAAATCATTTCATCGCCAATCATAGGACTGGGAAGAACCTATATCGGTTCAACGGATGGTAAAATATATGCAATTGACCTCCTCAAAGGAGCCGAGGCATGGGAATTTGATACGGGAGATGATATTGAGGCATCTCCTCTCCTTTTAGAAGGGTCGATTTATATCGGCTCTTTAAGTGGCGATTTCTTCTGCTTGGATGCAAACTCCGGAAATATGTTATGGAAATACGAAATTAAAGATGAAATTTACGGATCGGCCAATTGGGCGCAGATATCTGAGGGTGGAGAGAAGGTTATTTTAGTTGGAAGTTACGATAATAAGATGTATTGTTTTGATGCGGATAATGGTAATCTGAGATGGACTTACGAGACTGACAGTTATATCAATGGCGCCCCTGCCACCGATGGCGAAAATGTTGTCTTTGGCGGATGCGATGAATACCTGCATATCGTGTCGGTTAAAGATGGTACTAAAAACGGTGAAGTATGGGTGGCTTCATACATTGCCGGATCGGCAGCCCTGGTAGATAATCGGGCCTATCTCGGCCACTATGATAACAAACTGGTGTGTGTTGATATTTTAAATCGAGAAATCGTCTGGGAATTCGAAAACCAGGAAAATGGGGGGCCTTTCTTTGCCTCCCCCGCTGTTGGGGAGAATCGTGTTTTAATAGGTTCGCGCGACAGATTTTTGTACTGTGTAGATCGAACTACCGGACAGAAGATATGGAGTTTTGCCACGCGGGATGAAATAGATAGTTCGCCAGTAATTGCCGGTAATAAAGTTGTCACGGCCTCGACGGATGGAAGACTCTATATTGTTGATTTAGATAGTGGACAGGAGATCTGGTCATATGAAATCGGTGCGGCGGTTTTCGGTTGTCCAGCCGTGGCCGGTGGGAAAATAGTAATCGGAGCTAATGACGGACGTGTCTATGCTTTTGGAGATGATTTATGAAGATCGTACATATTATTCCCGGGTCCGGAGGTACTTTCTATTGCCAAAATTGCATGAGAGATAATGAGCTTCTCAGAGAACTGATATCACAGGGACATGATGTGTTAATGGTGCCGATGTATCTGCCGTTGAGTTTTAATGTGAACGGTACAATAGCTGATACCCCGATATTCTATGGTGCTATCAATATATATTTGAAGGAAAGATTTCCGTTATATCGGTATGCTCCCCAGTGGTTAGAACGGTTTTTCGACTCTCAATTACTTTTGGGTTTTGCCGCGAAGAAAGCGGGATCAACTCGTGCCAGCGGCCTGGAGGAAATGACGATATCTGTGTTGCTCGGCGAAGAGGGGAGACAATCATCGGAATTAGATCATCTGATAAAATATCTGAAAAGAGAGATAAAACCGGATGTTGTCCATCTCTCTAATGCGCTCTTACTCGGGCTTGCCCGTCGAATCAAGGATGATATTAATTCTGCCATCGTCTGTACATTACAGGATGAAAATGAATGGATAGATTTAATGAGCGATGAGTATCAATCAAAGGTGTGGAGGACGATGGAGGAAAGGGCGGTTGATGTTGATATGTTTATTGCTCCAAGTAAATACTTTGCGGATAAATCTCAGGGACGCTTACGGATTTCATCTGAGAAAATAAGGGTTGTGTATGATGGTCTGAATTTTGAAGGATATAAAGTTTCGCCACTTCCGTTCAACCCACCTGTAATCGGGTATTTGTGCAGGATGTCTGAATATTTTGGCCTCGGCATTTTAGTGGATGCATTTGTAAAATTAAAAAGTGAAGATAGATTCAAGGATCTGCAATTGTATCTTACGGGTGGATATTCAAATGATGATAAGAAGTTTGTAAACAAGATAATAAAGAAGCTGTCAAAACACAATTGTATGAAAGATGTGAGAATTTTCGAGGGATTCAGCAAGGAGGAACGTGTAGAATTTCTCAAATCTTTAACGCTTCTCTCTGTGCCTGTTCCCACAGGTGAAGCATTTGGCATTTATCAGGTGGAAGCACTTGCGGCAGGCGTACCAATTGTGGAGCCGAATGTCGGAGTATATCCTGAGTTCGTTGAAGCTACGGGTGGGGGTATTATCTATCAGCCAAACGATAGCGAACACCTTGCCGGTGCATTATCTTCTCTTCTAACGGATCGTGAGCGCCTCGTAAAACTCGGGGAGCAGGGCAGAAAAATTGTCCTTGAGAAGTTCTCGATGAATGATATGGCTAAAAATGTAATTGCCATCTACCAAAGTGTGATAGATAAGCAGAGTTAAGTCAGATGCTTAAATTGCTTAGTGTGAAGCAGAGGTTTTAAAATGTTACTTGAGTTAATAAATATAAAGAGACAATTTGAGAGCCCGTCAAGCAAACAACCAGTTGTGGTGCTAAAAGATATCTCCATTCAGGTGAATCAGGGAGAAACCATTGGCATTGTTGGCCCTTCGGGTTCGGGTAAAAGTACATTACTGAACATTATGGGTGCCCTCGATAGACCAAGTGCCGGATCTGTATTGTTTGACGGCAAGAACCTGGCAAATCTTGACGATAATGAGCTCGCGAGAATTAGGAATCAAGATATTGGCTTTGTTTTTCAACTGCATCATCTTCTTCCTCAGTGCACTGTGCTGGAAAATGTGTTGATTCCGACTATTCCCCTGAAATCTTCAGAAAAGAGTGGAGATGCTGAAGGAAGGGCGAAAAAATTGCTGAAACGAGTGGGTCTCGAGAACCATATGTTTCATTTTCCGGCCCAGTTATCCGGAGGGGAGCAACAACGCGTGGCCGTGGTACGAGCCCTCATCAATAGGCCAAAAATAGTCCTGGCCGATGAGCCCACAGGCTCTCTCGATTTAGAGTCATCGGAAAATTTAAGTCAACTTCTTATAGCTTTAAATAAGGAAGAAAATGTTACACTGATAGTCGTAACTCATTCGCTTGAACTTGCCAGGAGAATGGGTAGATTGTTCGCCCTCAAAAATGGTGTTTTGGAAACATTTGAATAATTCAAAAATACTGGTTTAATAATACTATGGCTAAGATTTGATTAGAGTATCACACATGAATTCCTGGAAATTACTACAACGCAATCTCTTATTCTTTCGGCGAACTCATATATGGGTTGTGCTGGGAGTCATGACGAGCACCGCAATCCTTGTCGGTGCGTTGATTGTTGGCGACTCTGTCCGCTACAGTTTGCAGCAGATTGTCTTCTATCGGCTGGGAAACACTGAATTCGTGCTGACTTCCGGTGATCGTTTCTTTCGAGCTCAGCTTTCGGAAGATATGTATGACATCCTCGGAACTACGGTCGCACCGCTCCTTCAGACAAAGGGTTTAACCATTGCTGAAGGTGGACGGATGAGGGCGAATGACACACAGGTGCTCGGCGTCGATTACCGTTTCGGGGAGATTGGTGGTGCCGAAGATTTCTATGCTGATATTCCCGATCATGAAGTAATTATAAATGCTTACCTTGCAGATCATCTGAGTTTAAGGGAGGGCGATGAATTTCTGCTCCGATTTGAAAAACTGGATTTTATGCCTAAAGACGCCCCCCTGGCATTGGATTCCGAATCAAGCATTGCGAGGCGTTTTACCGTAAGATCAGTTGCTACGGATGCTGAATTTGGCAGGTTTAACCTGAAAGCGGATCAGATTGCCCCGTACACCGTATTTGTCTCATTGTCAGAACTCGCAAAGATAATGGGCTTAACAGATAAAGCGAATGTCCTCCTGATTGCTGAAAGAACGGGCGATCCCTTAACGATACGGACGATTAATAATGCACTGAGGGAAGCCTGGAAGATCGCTGATGCTGGTTTGAATTTAGTAGATCTTGAGGGTAATATTGATGTCGAATTGAGATCGGATCGGATTTTCATTGATCCTGCAATTTTAGATGCAGCAAATAAAATAGATGTAAATGCCCAGCCAATATTAACCTATTTTGTTAATGACATCCGTGGCGGGAATATGTCAACTCCTTATTCATTCGTGTCGGCTCCTGGAGAGCCAATCGTACCTTTAGATATGAGTGACGGTGAGATAATAATCAATGATTGGCTCGCGAGGGATCTGCGGGTGAATGCAGGTGAAGAAATTCATCTTACCTACTATGTTCTCGGTTCAAAACGTGAACTTATAACAACAGGTAATACTTTCAGGATTAGATCAGTAGTACCTTTGCGAGGCATTTATAATGATAGAAACTTACTACCTGACTTTCCGGGTCTTGCAGATCAAAAAAGTTGCCGCGACTGGGAACCAGGATTCCCGATCGATTTAAGCAGGATTCGAAAAAAGGATGAAGATTATTGGAGCATGTATGGAGGAACTCCTAAGGCATTCGTCACCCTTAACGCTGCCCAAAAGATGTGGGGAAATAGATTCGGTAATATAACTGCTATACGTTTTCCCGGTGCGGAAAAAAGTGGGATCGAAAACAGCCTTAAGGATGCAATAGATCCGATCGACCTCGGATTTGTCTTCCGGGAAATAAGGGAAGAAGGCGAAAGGGCAAGCAGGGATTCAGTAGATTTTGCCCAGTTATTTCTCGGATTGAGCTTTTTTATCATTATTGCAGCTTTGTTGTTAACAGGATTACTATTTGTTTTTAATGTTGAGAGGCGATCGGAAGAAAGTGGCCTATTATTAGCACTGGGTTTCCGCAAAAAATACGTGATGCGTTTGATGCTTCTGGAAGGTACAGTCCTGGTTATTTTGGGAAGTCTGATGGGGTGCATTGTCGGAATTGCATATAATCAAATCATTCTGTATGCGTTAAAGACTGTGTGGTATGGCGCAGTGGGTACTTCTGCGCTTCAAATTCACGTTAAAGTTCCCACTATTATAATCGGCGCTTTCATTGGATCCGTAATTGCCCTCCTAACAATATGGTTGGTTGCGAGAAAACAGTCCCAGCAACCAATTTCCAGTCTGCAGAAGGGTAGTGCAACCCTTGAAATAATTTGGAAAAAAACGCCCTGGGTAAGTACGGCCATCGGTCTAACATGCTTGGTTGTTGCTATATCTATCTTGGTTTTAGCGGATGCCGGGAGAGGGCAGGAGGCATTCGTTTCATTTCTTGCCGCTGGCTCACTGCTCCTGATAAGTGGAATAGCATTCGCAAATGTGCTGTTGTTCAAAATAGGACAACGGACAAGTGCTTCAAGTATGAACCTGGTCACCATAGGCATCCGTAATAATGCGAGAAGACGCTTACGCAGCCTCACTCTTTTGGGACTTCTTGCCAGTGGATTGTTTATTGTATTTACAGTAGGTGCGAATAGAAAAAGTATCCTTGAGGATACAGATGCAAGGTCAACAGGGACCGGTGGATTTGCACTTTACGGGGAAAGTTCCATCCCGATTCTGTACGATCTCAATAGCTCTAAAGGTCGGCGATTTTATGGTTTAGAACAAACAGATACCGCGAATATAAGCTATGTCCAGTTTCGAGTGAAAGAGGGTGATGATGCCAGTTGTCTAAACCTCAATCGGGTCTCAAATCCTCAACTGATTGGCATTAACCCGGAAGAGCTCGCCAAAAGGGGATCATTTACATTTGTTAAGACGATAGAGGGAGTAAATAGGGAAAATCCATGGCTCATGCTTAGCCAGGCTGATTCAAATAATGTTATCCCTGCAGTTGCAGATCAAACAGTAATTATTTGGGGTCTGGGGAAAGCTGTCGGAGATACACTTACCTATATGGATGAAAGTGGCAAGATGTTTAAGGTAAGATTAGTAGGTGGGCTGGCTAATTCGATTTTTCAGGGGAACATTATCATATCGGAAGATGCTTTTATTTTGAAGTATCCGTCAGAAAGCGGCTATCGACTGTTTCTTATTGATGCCCCTCGCGCCAATTTAGATGAAATTTCCAGGAACATTTCATGGGCGTTACAGGATTATGGACTTGA
This sequence comes from uncultured bacterium, assembly GCA_964611725.1. GTDB lineage: Bacteria > Latescibacterota > CAZTBA01 > CAZTBA01 > CAZTBA01 > CAZTBA01. The sequence continues at coordinate 22,063 of CAZTBA010000015.1, read as the reverse complement.
TCTAATACCTGCTTCAACCCGTTTAGCCGAGTTCAATAAGGTTGAGAATACATACCTGTCGATATTCTTAATTCTCGGAAGTTTTGGGATTATATTGGGCAGTATAGGTATTGGTATCGTTATATGGCGCAATGTCTTCGAACGAAGGGGTGAATTAGCATTGTTTAGGGCAATTGGATTCAGTTTGAAGTCCCTTCATACATTGGTATTGTCTGAACACGCTGTTCTGTTAATCGCTGGAATTCTTCTCGGAACAGTTTCCGCTTCACTATCAACTCTGCCATCCCTTCTGACACCTGGCACAGATATACCTTATCTGACTATCTTATTTTTATTGGCAATTGTAATAGTAAATGGGTTTGTGTGGGCACTTTTAGCGACATTCACAGCAACAAAGGGGGATCTCTTGCCAGCACTGAGAAATGAATAAATCGTTCATCAATTTGGTCTTTTGTTTTCGGCCTCAATTCCGGGAGCGAGTCGATAATATTTTGAAAGGAGATAATGGTGAAAAGTAGTTTACTTATTGTTGTTATGAGTTTAATCATCTGCACAAGTGTTTTTTCAACAGTAGATAAACCCGCTGATTACGATAAATATTGGCCTCAGTGGCGTGGACCACATGCAAATGGGGTATCGCCTGATGGCAATCCTCCAATTGAATGGAGCGAAGATAAAAACATAAAGTGGAAAACTCAAATACCAGGGCTAGGCCATGCTACGCCGATTATTTGGGAGGACCAGATATTTATATTGACCGCAGTTAAAACCGAAAAACAAGCTAAATCCTCAGATCAGAATGGAGATCAGCAGAGTGGCCGTAGACAGTCTGACGGGAAAACGTCAAATATCCATAAATTCATAGTTCTATCAGTGAATAGGGATAATGGTAAGATACTTTGGCAGCGGACAGTGGGGGAAGAGCTTCCCGAAGAAGGGATCCACGAAGTTGGCAGTTGGGCCTCAAATTCCCCGGTTACCGATGGCAAACATTTATATGCGTATTTCGGGTCACGAGGTCTATTCTGTTTAGATATGCGGGGAAAACTAAAATGGAAACGGGATTTCGGGCAGATGAGGAAAAGGAGTGATTTTGGGGAAGGCAGTTCTCCTGTTATATATGATAATAAAATCATTATCAATTGGGATCACGAAGGAGAATCTTTTATAATCGCGATAGATAAGAAAACAGGTGGTGATATCTGGAAAGTTAATCGAGATGAGATTTCCTCATGGTCAACACCCTATGTGGTTGAAACCAATGGAATTACACAGGTTATAACGACTGCCTCAACTGCCGTGAGAAGCTATGATGTAGCGAATGGTAAACTGATTTGGGAATGCGCCGGACTCACCTCAAATGTTATACCGTCACCCTTTGTAGCAGATGGTATAGTCTATGCCGCAAGCGGTCACCGTGGATTTGCCCTGATGGCCATTCGTCTATCCGCCGCCAAGGGTGACATAACGGGTACCGATGCTATTATATGGAAGCATGTTAAAGACATGCCTTATACACCATCACTACTGTTACTCGATAATATGATATACGCATTAAGAAGTAATAAAGGCATACTTTCCTGTCTTGATGCAAAAGATGGTAAGGTATACTATGAAGCTGAGCGGCTTGAAGGGATAGGGGATATATTTAGCTCGCCGGCAGGTGTGAAGGATAGATTTTATATTGTCGGCCAAAATGGCATTACGTTTGTGGTTAAACATGGCCCTAAGTTTGAGATATTAGGTCAAAATAAACTCGATGATAATTTTAGTGCTTCCCCGGTGATTGTGGGAAATAATCTCTATCTGCGTGGGTATCAAAACCTCTATTGTATTGCCGAATAATGAGGATTTTCAGATCCCCGTTTTGAACTGTTGGAATCTCTGTCTAAGGATAACCCTCTTTACGTACTATTCTGGACTTGACCGCCGAATGAGGGGATATCTCCTGAGTAAAGGGATAACCTAAGCGGCCATCGGCGCAAGGTATATCCTGCAAGTGCAAGAACAATCTTGCGTTCCTTTCTATATATCAGGTGTTATAGAAACCTCTTCCTAGTGTTTTCCTTCCAGTTTTTCTCATCCATATACGCCATAAGTTATTCCTGAACATAATCTTATGCTTCTTTCGACGCAACAGGCGCTATCTCTCAAAGCCATCTGGTATAGAAGTTGCAAAGATACTAATCGAATGCAAGCCATAGGGCAATGTGAGATTAGCGTAGCACAGTCCTTCTTTTAGGAAGGGGGTTTAAAATGTACACCAGACAATTCTGGCTAACTGACGAAAGTGAAGCACCTGCGCTCACAAGCGGCGGCACGCTGGCATACATGACATACTACAACAATGAAGTATACGCAAGATACGAAGATAGCCATCCCGAATTTTGGAATAGGATCAGGAAACAGAGGATCTTAGAAGCACTTGAGCCAGAAGCCGGTGATAGAATCTTAGAGGTAGGCTGCAATACAGGATGGCTGGTTCGAGAACTTATGAATTACTCAGAGAATGTTGTCGGTATAGATGTCAATAGTGTTGCCATAAAGATCGCTAACATGCGGAACCTGCTCTGCATGGATGTTGCCGACATGGGGTTCTCTGACAATTTTTTTGATAAGATTGTCTGTTTACATACTCTCGAACACGTTCGGGAGATAGACAAAGCATTTGAAGAGATGTCCAGAGTTTTAAAACCTTCAGGCGTTGTACTCCTAATCTATCCATTTGAGATAATCCGCGGCATGTGTGCTATAGGCGGTGCGCTGGCTATGTGTTCTTCCATTTTAAAAGCAAGAGAACTGCACATCCACAAACTCTATCCCAGAAAGATTAATGAACTGGCAGTTGAAAACGGTTTATGCCCTAAAAAGAGCATGCTGTTTATGGACCCATGGCCGGCATATCTGACGATTTTGGAGAAGCCTGTAACAACAGACACCTGTTTGCATACCTCTTTACGCTTCAGCCAAGCTGCTGAGTTATTATCGATGAGGAAATAATATGAACAGTAGAACGATTGTATCTGTTGTCAGGGTAAGGAATTCAATAAATGAAGGAGTGAGAAAAGCTCTTGATTTAATCGGAGGCATTCCCTGTCCCATACATTCGGGGACAAAGGTGCTAGTAAAGCCGAATCTTATAAGAGCTGAAGCATCCACGGTTGGTACTACAACTAATATCGAAATTGTCCGTGCTGTGGGAAATATTTTTCAGGAGAAAGGGGCAGAAATAACTATTGGGGAAGCATCAGGGAACCAATATGATACTGAGGATATCTACTCATTTCTAAAGATCAGAGAACAATTAAGAAATTTTAAGATTCTGGATCTTGATCAGGACAAAATCATTCCGGTGGAGATTAAGGATGCAAAGGCTTTGAAAAAAGTTGGAATCGCTGAGACGGTACTTAAAGCAGATGTAATTGTATCGTTACCCGTTATGAAGACTCACAATTCAACATTATTTACAGGTGGGATGAAGAATATGATGGGGGTATTGCCCCAGCGGGAGAAATGGAACATGCACCTATCGGGCATTCATCAAGCAATAGTTGATCTTAACCGCCTCGTAAGACCCCATCTTATTGTTATGGACGCAATAATTGGCATGGAGGGATTGGGTCCTGCCATGGGATATCCCGTGGAAATGAACCTTATTCTTGCCGGCACTGACGTTGTTGCAGTAGATACGATTGCCACAAGAATAATGGATATTGATGTGAATGATGTAAAGCATCTTGTAGTAGCTGGTAATCAAGGACTTGGCATTTCCGAACCAGCGAAAATAGAGGTTAAAGGTGAGAATTTGGATGATGTCAAGAGGCACTTTCGAAAACCAAGAGGGTTGAAGATTTTTGAGGTTTACGGAAGAATCCAATATAGAATTGGGAGGTTCCTATTGAATCATTTCAACTACGATATCCGACCTATTGTCAGGAATCTGTCCCTTTTTCATCTTCCTAAGCCGAAGTTGGAATATACACTGTGCAGCAGAGAGGGGGATTGTGTCTCAGTTTGCCCCGAATCAGCAATTAGTATGTCCAAATTTCCAATTATAGATTACTCAAAGTGCTCAAGATGCATGTTATGCTATGAACGTTGCCCAGAACATGCTCTTTTAGTCTCGCGTCTCCCGACAGGGGTTCTCAAAATCAGAAACCTATACATTAATTCTATATTTCGCACCTCCTGAGCAGATTTTACATATTTTCTTACAATTAAGGAATGGACTTATGGAAACATGCGATAGTCTGCTTCTTTACTTTCTCTATATGACTTTCGGTCTAACCTTTCTCCCACTTCCCACGCCTCCCATAGTAGTCGGTATGGGTAAGTACTATGATCCATGGTTTGTAGCCTTGATTGGTGGTATTGCATCATGCATAGCTGCTCTGATTGATTATCTCGCTGTTTCCCTTATTATGCGATATAAAAACATACAGAAGATGCAGCAGAAAAAATGGTACCTAACATATAGGGACTTTTTCCAAAAGGTTGCATTTGTTACCCTTGTGATAACTGCGTTCACCCCTCTTCCTTTTGATCCGGCCAAGTTTCTGGCCATTACCTCCAAATATGACAAGTGCAAATATACGATAGCCATATTCGTGGGTAGAACTCCAAGGTATTTCATCTTAGCTGAATTAGGTTCGACTTTCGAAATTCCGATCAGCATCTTGGTTTTGGCTTTCGTGTTGCTGGCTGTTCCGTGTATTTGGAAGAATTACACCTTCATAGAGGAAAACGCCAGGATCATATGCGAAAGATGTAGTGCAAGGTTTAGGAAAATCAGTAAACAGAACTGAGATCAAAACGGAAAGGAGGCATTATATGCAGTTTGGTCATGCTGGAATCGCTTTGGCAATCAGTACTTATGATTGGAATCCCAAAACGTTTGTGGTGGTCGGTATTGCCCACTTTCTACCTAACTTTGATGCTTTTCCAATTCGATTAGGACTGGCCGAGGAAGACTTCCATTGTTCCATTACTCACACCCTTCTTTTTGCCGTAATTGCTTCCTCAGCCTTTTCTTTGTTAGGCGCAAAATATGGGATCTTAGCATTTGTTAGCTTGATAGCTCACTTCATCGCAGATATGGGGTCTACCGTGGGTATGCCGCTGTTTTACCCTTTTTGGAGGAGAAGATTTTCCTGGCGACTTTGGGAGCATACAGGTTATTGGGGGTGGGAAACAATTAAGGGTTACTATCTTCAGAAGTGGGCGTGGATATCTGAGGGATTGGTCTTTGCTTTCGTTATATATAGGGTTTACGTCATAAGTTAAATCTCAACGACACCGTATGGGGAAAGGATATTGATTTTCCACTAAGGCAGAGAGAGTACGAGATTGTCAATCCTGTTATGATAAGGTTAGCTTCGCATCGATGAAGTTTACCTGCAAGCAGAGTACTCCTTATGCATGCCTTAACTCAATTGCCTGTGCCGGAAATTCTCAAAACTGGAAAGAGATTGCTCGATGAGGCAAGTTGAGTATTTGCCAAGGATTAATGAGTTGGAAAGACTGATTAACAATAGTACAGATTTCATTTGGAAAGTGAAGAAATACAGATCCTCACTGAAAGTGATAGGCGTTGCGTTGGTTATCGCGCTTTCAACCTTCGGGGTCTGGAAATCTTTCACATCTCCCAGATTTGCCACGTTTCTCGCTGAGTTGAGGGAAGTGTTGGCTCAGACCAATTTGCCATTATTTTGTTTAGGCATCGGTCTCTATCTATTCGGTGTACTGTTAGCCGCACTGAATTGGAGAGCAATTCTCAAGGTGTTTGGGATTGCAGTGCCTGTAATTCAGCTTATCCCGATTCTGATGGCGGGTGTATTTATCAGTAATGCTACCCCGACGAGTAGAGTCGGGGGTGAGATATTCCGGGTGTACGGACTGCGCGAGAAGTTCAAGCTGCCTTATACTATCGCGATTCTCTCTGTTGCTCTGGGCAGGTTGATGGAAGTGGTACCGATTAGCTTGATGGGTGTTATAGGCATATCTGTTATTGTACAAAGCCGGATTATCTCTTGGCAGCAATTTAGTTTTATAGGAGCAATGGGATGCTTTGCATTTGGAGTTGCAGCTTGGGGTGATATTTATGGAAAACGTTGCATACTGACTTTATGGCCAAGATTCCTTGATTACGTCCTTCGCAAAGAACCGCAATTTAGTGGCAACCAAATTACTATCGAAGAGATTAACAGTTTAATCAAACATAAAAAGGCATTCGGAGAGAGCTTGCTGTTTGCATCAGCTTTTTGGATGTTGGCTCTGGTACGATTAAAAGTGTTGGCTTACACTTTAGATATTGATTTATCGTTCAGTGTAGCAGCAGCCGCGACAGTTTGGTATGTTACGATGGGTTTCCTCTCCCTTACACCTGGAGGCATTGGCATTATCGAAGGAGGATTGGTTGCTGGCTTTGTGGTCATGGGTGTTCCACCTTCGCAGGCTTTCGCACTCACTGTTTTGGAAAGGGCGATTTCTTATCTGTTCAGTACCGTCATTGGGGCAGCCTCTTTGTTAATGCTTGGTGGGAGACACCTGAACCCTTAGCTTGATATTATGTGCAAATATCGGCCCTGAAAAGATCTTGCTTTTTCCCTGTAAACTTGGTATTATGACGTTGCGAATCCGCACGATTTTATCAAGTCCTCAATTTTCTATGGGTTATGTTCGTTCAAGCGTTCAGGGGAAGGGATGGGCCACGTGTAAGCCATGTTAAAATAGTGCTTTGATGATGTTACTCTATAATGTCATAGCCTTTGCCGGCTTCCTATTAGGAACGGTTCTCTATTCCATCCTGCTTGCCCTGTTGATAAGCAGACGGGAGAAGAAGGAAAAGGAATATGCCTTTATCGGATTGGGAGTCAGCGGCTGGCTATGGTACGTTGGGACTTTTTTAGCGCTTCTACTCAAGTTTCTCCTTGCGAATCAATGGGCCGGCTTTGCCCGTATGTTTAACTCTGCTGCCTACCTTGGATTGGTTTTCCTACCTTCTTTTCTCCTCCATACCCACGCTTCTTTCCTCCAGGATGCATACAGGAAGCGCGAGATGAAGACAAGCGAAAATCTGAAACATCTCCTGACCCTCGCTTATGTTCCACCAGTGATTTTCCTATGGACAGGACGATACGATCTGGTCCATCCGGAGAACCTTACCCTTTCCTCGCCATCTGTCTTGGTAAGCATGTTTGTGCTGTGGTTTCTTTTCTGCCTTTTGGGTTCAACGTTCTTTTCCGGAAAATTAGCTAAGGTTCAGGATATGGAGCACAATAGGGCTCTTCATTCGAAGATTGCTATGTACCTGGTCGGCATCGCGGTACTAATGAGTCTGGCCTATATTACGGGTAGGATCGGCGCCGAGATAGTCAAGGACTATTTACAGCTTCTAACGATGCTTTCGTCCATACTGCCAATCCTTGTTTTGGGATACTTCATCTACAGGTATAGCTTCAATCAGATATTCATAAAGCCGAGCCTGCTGTATTCCATTCTGACCGGGGGAGTCTTAGCGACCTATCTCCTGGGGATCCGCCGTTTGGGGGATTACCTTGGAGAAAATTTCCCGGAGGTCCGTTCGGGACTCATTGAGGCGCTGCTTTTGGTTCTGTTAGTCTTTCTCTTTCAACCGGTCAAAAACCGGCTGCAGCGGACGATTAACCGTTTCTTCTTTGGGGTACGTTATCAATATCAACAGGTAATCAGGGAACTAAGCCAGACAATTAACTCCGTGTTGGAACTGGACCGACTGCTGAACCTGATCCGGGATACCATAATGGCAAACCTGAAAGTGTCTGAAGTCTCAGTCGTGCTGCTGGATTGGAGAGACGATACGTTTGAGATTTCCCATGTTATCGGCGGTCAGGCCAAAATTGAAATGCAGGTGATCGGGGATTGGTTGAACCGCAGGAGGATAGCCCTGGATACCGATCAGGTCCGCGATCGGGACTTATTGGATATGCTGAACGCTGAAGGGATACGTCTGTCCATCCCCATCCTCAGAGAGGATCGGTTGATTGGCTTTTTCAATCTGGGTGGAAAAGTGACCGGGGAGAGGCTCTCACCGGAAGAGCGGGATATGATGTTCGCGTTGGCCAATCAGACAGCTTTAGCCATCGAGAATGCTAAACTGATCCAACGCAGATTGGAACTCGAGAGGAGGATGTATGAGGCGGAAAAGCTCTCCTCGCTGGGCCAACTGGCTTCGAGCGTCGCTCATGAGGTCAGGAATCCTCTCAGTTCCATCAAGACTATCGTTCAGGTAATGGAAGAGGGGACAGAGGATGAGAGCCCTCAAAAGGAAAATTTATCCGTCATTGTTGGGGAGATCGACCGGCTGAACGTTATGGTAGATCGACTACTCAGGTTTGCCAAGCCTAACGAGGAAGTTGGAGATGTAGATCTGGAGGAGGTCATCAATAACTTGGTTTTAGTGCTCCGCCATGAGGCGATGAAAGGTGGCATCAAGATAGATGTGGACTTTGAACGTGGGCTGCCCCGGGTTAAAGGAGACCCTGAAAGCCTAAAAGAGATCTTTTTCAATCTGATCTTCAACGGTATCCAGGCAATGGAAGAAGGTGGGGTACTCAGGGTCGTCGCTAAGCAGGACCTTTTCGAAGCTGGTGCTAATGGGATCCTGGTAGAGGTATCGGATACAGGCCCTGGCATCCCCGGGGAAGTTCTGCCAAAGATATTTGAACCTTTCTTTACCACGAAGGAGAAGGGAACGGGTTTAGGACTTACAATCGTTGAGAACAGATTGGACCGGCTAAGTGGGAGGATTGAGGTCGAGAGTGAGGAGGGTAGGGGAACGGTCTTTAAGGTATGGCTACGCGTTATGGCTGAATCGAGAGGGAATTATGTTGGACAAAGCAAAGGTTCTGATCATCGATGACGAGAAGGCTGCCCGTTACGGGATGCGGAAAGCGCTCGAGCATCAGGGCTACGAGATTACCGAGGCGGAGGATGGCGAAAGCGGACTACGGCAGATGGAACAATTGGTCCCTGATCTGGTGATCTGTGACATCAGTATGCCCGTTATGGATGGAATGACCTTTCTGAGGAAGGTAATGGACGGAGACTATACCTCACCGGTGATCATGATCACGGCCTATGGTTCAGAGAGGATCGCTGTGGAGGCGATGAAGGCGGGGGCTTATGACTATATATGCAAGCCATACGAAATCGATGAACTGCGTCTGATCGTGAGAAATGCCTTAGAGAAAGTTCAGCTTGAAAGGGAGAACCGTGCCCTGAAGTCCGAAGTAGAGCGGAGGGGTGGCTTCGGTGAAATCATCGGGGAGAGTCCGGCGATGAGGGAGGTTTACGATCTGATCTCGAAGGTAGGTCCAACCGACGTGACTGTGCTCATCCAGGGCGAAAGCGGGACGGGGAAGGAATTGGTTGCCAGAGCCATACATGAGGGAAGTCCTCGAAGGGAAGGCCCTTTTGTCTCCATGAACTGTGCGGCACTGCCGAAGGACCTGATCGAGAGTGAGCTCTTCGGGCATGAGAAGGGAGCCTTCACCGGGGCTTCGAAGGAAAGGCAGGGGAAGTTCGAATTGGCCCACAGGGGTACACTTTTTCTGGACGAGATCGGTGACATGAGTTTGGAGACGCAGTCGAAGGTTTTGAGAGTATTGCAGGAACGGAGGTTTGAGCGGCTGGGAGGGGCAAAAACAATCGAGGTGGACGTGCGGGTCATTAGTGCTACGAATAAAAATCTCTCTGAAGAGATCATCGCAAGGAGGTTCCGACAGGATCTATACTATCGGATAAAGGTTGTAGATATCCCACTCTCACCGTTGAGAGAGAGAAAGGAGGATATCCCCCTTTTAGTTCAACATTTCATTAAGAGGTTCAATGAACGACATAATAAAAAAATAGAGGGTATCTCACCGGAGGCTATAAGGGTTCTAATAGTGTACAATTGGCCCGGCAACGTCCGACAGCTTATGAACGCAATCGAAAGGAGTGTTGTCTTAGCAGAGGGAAATATCTTAGAGAAAGAACATCTGTCTGCCGAATTGATCGAGCAGGGAAGCGAAATGAGTTCTCAATCTTCCTACACTCTTGCTGAAGGTCAGTGGAAAAGCGAGGGGCTGAGCTTTCAGGAGGCGAAACGACAGATGGTGCGATCCTTCGAGACCGCTTTCCTCTCAACGGCACTGAAGGAGAATCGTGGAAACGTGACCAAAACTGCAGCAAAATTGGGGATGAAGCGCCAGAGCCTGCAGCAAAAGCTTGGGGAGTTGGGGATCGATGCGATGACATTCAGGCGAAGGTGACGTAAGGATTATCTTTCAGGTGCAGCAGAGATTTTTCACTCCTTTGAACCAGGGGCGAATGACCCTAAAACTGGCATACCGATAATGACAGTAGCTGATTATCGCTACCACACAAGTGAGTTTTGAGATGACGCATATTACAAAGCCAGATCATCTTTGGGAGACTATGCTCAGCTTGATGCTTCGAGCGTATCTATCGGTTTTCCTGGTAGGCTGTGCATCCACTCAGTATCAGCCAAGTGTTATGGAAGTGCGTAGTATGGAGACCAGGACATTCGCAGCGCAATATGACGTTGTATTTAAGGCAGTTGTGAACGCTCTGCAGGATCTTCATTACACTATTGACATTGTGGACAAGGATGTCGGTCTTATCACAGCCAGCCGGCAAACGACAGGAAAACTGGGAGCGATAGCCAGGGAACCGGATCAAACGGACTCATCCGATGATGGTTTGCCTACGTGGGCAAAGGTGGCCCTGATTGTAACAGGCATTGTACTGGTTATAGCTCTGATCAATTATATAACAGATGACGATGAGGACGAATCTGACACCTATTCTGAGTCCTCTGATTCTTTTGTCATCGGCGATAGTAGTGAACCTGCTGGTGCAGAGTTCTATCGATACAGGGTTACGGTGAATTTGGAGGCATTAGATGATAGAGAAACGAGGATCCGTGTCAGTGGGCAGGGGAGCCGAATGAAAGGTAACACGGTCATGGAGACCGGTCCGGTTTATGACCCGGAGTTCTTCCAGGCATTCTATGCCAATATGGATAATGCCTTGTTTCTGGAAAGCACGGAACAACCATTAGAAGAGCAATAGCAAAACAAACACTCTGGCCCAGAACTCATCGTACATAATCCTTGATTTTCTCCACAAATTCCACTGTCAGGCCATCAGTAACAGGAATATGGGTTGAGGCCAAACACAGTCCAATTGAGTAATAACTTTTTCAGCTCAAAATGATGCTAATGGATTTAAGCTTTCAGCCATCAACCGGCAATTTCCGGCACCGTCAATTCGGCTCGCCACAGTCCGATGAATGGGTCCAGACGCGGGTCGCGGTGGACCAATCGAAGCTCTAAGTAGTTCTCTCCGGCCCGAATTGATCCACACGCTACGCGACCGGTAATTCGGTACCGTTCAACGCCGTAAACACGCCGGAGCTCGTAATCGACTTCATCCAGATACCGACCGTTCCAATACAGCTCCAACCTGTCATCATGCACCCAAAAATTGCTTACCTCCAACGTCAGCAGTGCCTTGTCTTCGGCCTGGCGTCCCGCGGAGTCTTCGGGGATGTCGAATGTGACCACCTGGCCGATTCCGTCGTCCGCCTTCCCTATGGTCATCGGCAACTGGCCGTTCCACGCGTGGTGGTAGTGTGCCGATCCAACGAGCGTGTCCGGGTCTAACGCTGTGTCCGCCGCATAGGTCAGCTCCCGTTGGAGGAGTGTTTCAGGGTCGGCCAGCTCACGGCTGAAATCCAATCCCGTGGGTTTGGATTTCTCGGGATTGTGATAGGGAAAGTGGTAGAAGCAGTTCCACAGTTTCACGCCCGTTACGCCGGCCGCATATGCACGGTGCACGGCGGCGCGCATTTTGGGCAGATTGCTTTGGGCCGCGCTGACCGCACCGTTCAGACACGCGAATGCCGGAATGCCGGCACGGCGCGCCACATTAGTGACATCATGCCATGGGGTCGTGAAATTGGCGTAGCCCCCGCCGATCACAACCATATCCAGCAGACCTTCCGAGAGCCAGCGTCTGGTGTCGATCCCACAGCGCAGACCCAGCTCGATGGTGTCCGGCACCCGTGCCGACAGGCGCACCGGTCGGCCGCGACGCTCACCTTCCTGCCGGCATAGCTCGTGGATGCGCCGAACCAGTTCGGTGAGCACATGCCGCTGCGCATATGCCTCGGCACGGTGGAAGTAGAAGGCGAAGCGGATGAAATCCAGCTCCAGCACGTCCAGGTCGTAGCCTGTGACCAGCTCCTTAGCCATATCGAACATTAACCGGCGAACCTTGCCAAGCGCGTAATTCATCGCTGACCGCTGCCAGTAGGAGAATGTGTTCGGCAGCGTCCGGTCGGTCGGATCGCCGATCAGGTATTCGGGGTTGTTGAGCTTCCACTGGTTGGTGTAGTAAACCGGCTCGCCTGTGCTGTCGCCAGGACGATGATTGTGCTCGTCGATATTGCATGAGATGCCGACCACATCGTGCAGATCGTTCATGCGAAGACGGATGATGAAATCGATGCCCGCAGCATGAGCGCCTTCGCAATAGATCTCCAGGGGATCCGTGCCTGCTTCGAACAGCGCGCGGAGCCCGTCGATCACGCGCACGTCCTGTGCGTTACGGTAGTGGCCGGGCGTGCTCAGCTTAACAGGGGCAACCTGGCTGCGGTAGTCGACCCCGCTGGCGTGGTTGGCATCGGATGCGTAGGCGTCAATAGGCAAATGCTCAAACTGTCGCACCGAATAATCCAATAGTGCATCCGGCGTGAGCTTCGGGACATCGGCGCACATCACGGGGTCCACCGCATCCTGGTGGAAAATCACGCGATATTGCTCAGGTGATTTCGATTGATATGCCATGGGTATGCATCCTCTCAGAGATAGACTGTTGCATCTGATAGCTCTCCTCGCACTCCGTTCACACCAGGCGCCATCTCACGATCACGAAGTCCGTGTTACCTATGCAGTTCTCCCAGCTATCGACATTCCCGTAACAGGAGCCGACGAGGGTGAGCATCTGCTCGCCATCCAGCGAAATCGTTGCCGCATAGCCGGCGGCATCGCCGTGATTGAGGTAGTAGACTTCATTGGCCCAGGTTTCTCCTCCGTCACTGCTCACCATCGCTCGGGCGCCGCTCACGCTTCTCGGGTAGCGGTGATCGTGAACGACCACAGCTCCGCCATCCGACAGCCCTACCGCCGACCCATAGCACTGCCCGAAGACGGTGGTCAACTGCCGCGGTGGGGTCCACGTGACGCCCTGGTCGTCGGAGTGTGCCACGAACACGTGTTTGTAGGGCATACTTCCGGGAGGCGCACCGGTGCGTTTGTTTAGCTCGGGCGTATCATCCCGCAGCTTCGGCCGTTGATAGCGAATTGCCGCCAGCAGTCGTCCATCGGACAGCGCGGCCACATTTACCTCGCAGCACCACTCGCCCACAGCCGAGATCTGCAACCAGCTTCGGCCTCCATCCCTCGACCGATATATGTAGCATGTGCTCGCCCCGGAGATCAACACATTGTCCTCGTCAACCTCTGCGTCGCTGATCTGCACCGGCACCAGCAGCGTGCCATCGGCCAGACGGGTGACGCTGAAGCCGAGCTCGATCCGCTGGCCCTTCGGCACTGAGATCTCGCCGACCTGCTGCCACGTCTGACCATCGTTACGGGAAGCCCACACCACGGGGAATACACCGGCGTCGGGGCGGGCGATGTTCAGCATCATTCCTTCACGATCGAACTGAAGACGCCAACCACCGAAAGGCGAGGGGTCCCGTTGAAGGTGTTCCCACGTCCTTCCATCGTCAGTGGACTTGTGGATCAGACTATGCTGCGCGGCATAGATAGCACCATCCGGCGCCCGCACCATGTTCAAACGCTGCACATGGCCCTGGGGGTCGAGCGGGAGTCTGGTTTTCTCCACGGCAACTTTTCGAAGCTTCCCATTGCGGGCATGCAGGATGTAGTCTCCCGCATTCATGGCCTTGAGCTGCGATGCCTCAACCGTCACATCCCCCATATTCTCAGTTGATAGCATGGTATCTCTCCTCGAATGGGGTCCTGAGGGATTACCTCATTGCTACTCATATTGTCCGAGCAGCATAAAATTGAAAATGTGGCAATGGTTATTATGGATCAATTCCGTTCACGAATCCCGACCATCAGAGGCAGCACTATATATCTGACGGTGTGAGACCTTTGCCCGAATGCTTTTTGATGCCTTCATCGCTCCAGGTCACTCCCAACCCCGGCTTTGCCGGTATCGTAAGCAGGCCATCGTCATCGAGCGAGAAAGGCTCCTCGACCAGATCTTCGATGTAGGGGGCTGGAGTGATATACTCAACCCAGCGGGCAGTGGGCACTGCGGCAACCAACTGAAGGTCTGAAGCAAGTCCCACGGCCGTATTCCAGCCATGGGGCACGAACAGAATGGAATGATCGTAGGCGTGCATGGCAATACGATATTCTTCGGAAATGCCACCGACTTTGGTTACATCTGGTTGAATGTAGTCAACTGCTCGGCTTTCAATCCAGGGCAAAAACGCCTGACGGCGGGTGAGAACTTCGCATCCCGCTATGGGAAGGGGTGCATGCTCCGTCAATTTTACATAGCTTGTCATGTCATCAGGGCGGAGCGGCTCCTCGAACCAGACCACGTCATAATCGCGTAACATCTTGGCCGTTTCCAGTGCCCACTTGTAGCCGTGCTCACAGTAGCGATTCGAACCGCCGGCATCTACCATCAGTTCAACGTCGTCACCAACCGTCAGACGAGCTGTTTTTACGATTGCTTCATCCATCTTTCTCGACACCTGCCCGAAGGGACCCCAACCCATCTTTATGGCTTTAAAGCCACGCCCAGTAGCTCCCTCGAGCCGCTGTTGAATGTCCTCCGGTTGGGTCATGAGAAGCGAGCCGTAAGGCTTTATCTTCTCTCGATAACGTCCCCCCAGGAGACGGCTGATAGGTTGCCCTGTGACCTTGCCGAAGATATCCCATAGGGCGATATCGATGCCGGAGATCGTGTGGGTGACGGCCCCACCACGGCCCTGCCAGAAAGTGGACTGATGAAGTTTCTCGGAAACTCGTACCGGCTCGATGGCCATTTCGCCAATCAGCATCGGGCGAAGCAGATCCAGAGAACCTTCGACGAGCTTCGCGGACGTATAGACGCTTCCGAGTCCGGTCACCCCGTCGTCGGTAATGACTTCGATGAGCGTGTGAAGGTTTTCCTCCGACTCGTATCCCTGATCCCAACCGCCATCAGGCGTGTGGCCACGGAGGGGAAGGAGTCGGATATCTTTGATCTTCATAGGATGCTCCTGGTCAACGAATTTCAGTGAATGTCGCTATGTCGATAATTATCGTTTCCCAGTTCTGAATTCCATAGCTTTCATAGCCGAAAAATAAGTATTCCACCGCTGCTTAGCAACTCTATTTGTGAAATTCGATTGATCATGTTCGCTCTCAAATAATCGATAGATTCCCTCTATAATCTCGAAATTAAGCCCATGTAAAAAATGTAGAAGATTTCCCTTGACAAATCCCAATTTTTTATATAATAATAGTGCACATATGTTCACTAAAAAGGGAAGGATCGTTATCCAGGGTTGTTGCTCGGATTTCGAGGGGTCCTATGAAGACTGACCACAGCAACGAAGCCATCATTAGGAAACTGCGCGATCAGATTTCAAAAAAATGGCCTGGTAGCTTGCCCGGGAATCTTGAAGATGTGCCGGTTGTTCCCACAAATATAACCGATCTGGATTCTATTCTATCCAGAGGTGGACTTCCCACGGGTAAGCTCGTCGGGATATCAGGATCGAGATCTTCGGGTAAAACATACTTTCTGTTTAAACTGCTTTCCGGATTGAGAAGCGACAATGGTGTCGTTATCTACTTCGACTTAACCAGCGAGGTTCTTCCACAGGTTATCAAATCGAATGGACTGGATCTCGGAAAATTTGTTCATGTAACACCTCAGGACATTACCTCAGGTTTAAGGACGGCCGAAGTCCTCTTTCAGACAGAAGAGGTTCAGCGTGTTGTATTTGATCTGGTGGGGATAAATGACCATATCCCAAAGGCTTCGATCTTGAGATTAAAGCGAGCAACAAAAAAGGCAAAAGGAATTGTATTCTTCCTTACAGATGAAAATTACTGCGGTTTCCAGGGTAACCTGATAGACCTTAGGCTGAAAGTCAAGAGGGTTCCCCTTCCAGGTGTCCCAAATCAAGAGGATCCGGCACTGCCATCTTCTGAGAAATTATCCGTTACGGTCGAAAAGAACCCCTTTGGCAAGGATGGATTGTCGGCGGAGTTAGTATTCGATGATTAGAAGGATCGCCTGCATTTTGATTCCGGGTTTCCCCCTGTCGGTGGAGCTTATGGAAAACTCCATCGCTTGTGGATCGCCCGCTGCTTTGTCTGAGAACAGGGATAGCAGATCAAAAATCCTGTTCCTGACACCTGAGGCAGCGAAAGAGGGTATAGGTCTAAATATGACTATTGCTCAAGCTAAGGCTATCTGCCCGGATCTAACGGTCTTAACGAGGGATTCTCAAAAAGAAGACAGAAAGATCGCGGAGATCATCGAGAGACTGTATTCGATAGGCCCCGTTATTGAGAAAAGCGATCCCGGGACCTTCTACATGGATCTGACAGGACTGAGGAGGTTACATCATGATGAGGAAAATATCGCATCAAGGATAATCGAAAGGGTAGGGGAGTCCGATTTTGCTGTTAAGGTTGGCGTAGCAGGGACCAAATTCACCGCTTTTGTAGCTGCCGAAACCTGTCACCTTTCCGATTACAAGATTGTAGCTGCCGGGAAGGAGAAGGATTTCTTAGCTGCTCGCCCCGTTCATCTCCTTCAAGTCGATCGGGATTTACTGGAGACGCTCTCCCTTCTGGGAGTAAAGACCGTGGGGGAGTTCGCAAAACTGCCTCCAAAGGATGTTACAGAGAGGTATGGAAAAGCTGGTTTAAGGCTGTTGAAGATGGCAAAAGGGGAGGACGACGAACCGGTAGCCCCATTCTTACCGAAGCAAGAGGAGAGCGACGGGGTAGATCCGGATTTCCCGCTGGATACGGAGGCTTATGTCCTTTTCTACTCGAAAACCATTCTGGAAAAGCTTTTAAACAAAATTTCGAAAAAGTCACTGGTCTGTGAAGAGATTTCAGTTGAGTTGAGTTTGGAGGACAATTCGAAAGTCGGCCTTAGATTACCTACTGTAGAAAGGACAAACGATGCAGGGATCTTTCTCGACATCCTGAAATTGAAGTTGGGGAAATTGCGCCTGTCAGCGCCGGTCAAGGAGCTATTTTTCTGTGTCAAAAGGGCCTCCGAAATCAGTGCCAGACAGTTGAGCTTTCACTACAGAGGAGATCTGAGCTCGCTGACTTCGTTACTGGCTCAAGCAACTAAGATTGTCGGCATCAAAAGGATATCTAACCTCGAAGCTCTTAAAGGAAATCCGTCTGTGAATAGGATTTCAAAGAGGACCACACTTGGTTTGAGGTTGTTCTCTCCGCCGAAATGCATAGATGTGACAGCAGACGATGGCCTTATAAGCTCGGTCAGTGTTGATTCCGGTTTTCAAAAAGTTATAAAGCAGGATGGCCCCTGGAAGATAGACGGCAAATGGTGGGATAAATCGTTCGAAAGGAAATATTACGAGGTCGAGCTGAATAAGGGTAATAAATACCTGGTGTTTCATGATCTCAAATCAACCGGCTGGTTCCTGCAGGGTATTTTCGACTGAATACCGGAAGAGATTCGATTTTATGAAGATTTCATCTCTCACCGAATTAGCAGATTTTATCTGTAGGGGCACGATTTATCTTGTCCACTGAATCACTGATAACACTGATATGCACTGATGTCACCGATCCTTTCACCATTGGGAAGAAAGCATTCAGCAACCAGCTATCAGCCTTCAGCTTTCGCTGATGGCTAATAGCTAACCGCTTTCACAATGTGGTACTAGGTAAGATGGTTGTGATGCCAAACCATATTCATGGCATTATCATGATAACCACAAGGGCAGGGCATGCCCTGCCCCTACACGAGAATCGCAGGTTCGGGGATGTACCGCCTCGATTGTTGCATACCATCGTCGGTTCCTATAAATCTGCTGTAACCAGGGCTAATCAACAGAATTCAGGAAAAGGCTGATGGCTCAATCTGGCAACGGAATTATTACGAGCATGTCGTCAGGAACGGTACCGAATTGAACCGTATTCGGGAATATGTCCGGACTAACCCTCTCAAATGGGATTTGGATAGAGAGAACCCACAAAACAGAGCTACAGGCACGTTCAATGAATTGTTGTAGGGGCAGGGCATGCCCTGCCCATGCTATGTCAAATGGTTCAGTTCTTTTCTTACTCCCTACCTGACCTCCTTCCGCATGCGGAGAGAAGATTATGGGGGTTGTATAGTGAGCGTAATACCATTTTGCATTCCATAAAGCCTTTCGGAGACGCCCCGGGTGAATTTTCAGAAATGAACTGGGCAACGATTTAGGGTGGTACCACTAATGGTTTAGCGTGGGGATAATGAAACTTAAAGGATTATTTAGGTAACCGGAAATCAGCGACATCAGTGCATATCAGTGCCGTCAGTGATTCAGAAACCACACCAGAGCGGACAGTCCTTGAGTTCTCGGTATCTGGGTTTGATGATGTGGTTGGTGGACTGATTACACTGATGACCGCTGATAACACTGATCTACTTCCATACTTAATCAGTTAGTCTGTCCATACGAATTCTTCTGTGGCCTGACTAAATTCTCAGTCTTCATCCGTGGCATCTCTACACCACAATTAAGGGAAAAATCTCGAAATGGACTATGTGGAGCTACACTGTCACTCGAATTTCTCCTTTCTGGATGGGGCTAGCCATCCTGAGGACCTGGTTGAAAAGGCCGCAAGGCTCGGATACAGAGCACTTGCACTAACTGACCACAACGGATTATACGGGATGGTTCGTTTCAGCAGAGCTGCAAGAGGGAAGGGGATTAAACCGATCATAGGTGCGGAAATCACCCTGGAAAACGACCATCATCTGACGCTGCTGGTGGAGAATTCCGAGGGATATTCGAACCTGTGCCGGGTCCTGACCGGGGCCCTGCTTTCAAATCCGAAGAATCAGGCAAAGGTGTGTCAGGCCGATCTGGCCTCGAAATCAAAGGGGTTGATCTGTTTATCCGGCTGTTTTTCGGGAGAACTGTCTTATCTGGCTTCGCATAGAGATGTGAAGAAGTTGGGCGAGAAAGCGCACGAGTTAAGGGGGATCTTTGGAAAGGAGAGCTTTTTCCTCGAGCTTCAGAACCATCTCAGGCCGGAACAGGCAAAGATCAATGCCGGGCTTTTGTCTTTGAGCAGGGTAACGGGAATACCATGTGTTGCAACCAACAACGTCCATTATACAAACCCGGAAGACAGGAGGTTACAGGATATTCTGACCTGCATCAGGAATCACACCAGCGTCGATAAAGGGAAGAAACTCCTGTATCCCAATAACGAGAGATACTTGAAGAGTCCGGACGAGATGATGGCTCTGTTTTCCGGGATTCCGGAGGCTCTGGAGAACGCACTGGAGATATCCGATAGATGTAATTTCAACCTGGATGAGCTCGAATCCTTCATGCCGATGTTCAAGGTGCCGAAGGGTGAAACACCTTTTACTTATCTCTGTGCTTTAAGTTATAAAGGGGCAAGAAAAAGATATGATACTCTGACCTCCAAGGTGAGAAAACAGATCACCCATGAATTGAGGATAATCAAGGATTTGAATCTGGCGGGATACTTCCTCATAGTCTGGGATATAGTGAGGTTTTGCAGGGGAAAGGGCATTCTGTGTCAAGGCAGGGGATCGGCTGCCAATTCAGCGGTATGTTATTGTCTGGGGATTACGGCCGTCGATCCTGTAAAGCTGAACCTGCTTTTCGAGAGGTTCCTGTCCACAGAGAGGAGGGAGCCCCCGGATATCGACATAGATATCGAGAACAACAGAAGGGAGGAGGTGATCCAGTATGTTTACGAGAAATACGGAAGGGAGCATGCAGGGATGGTCTGTGAGGTCATTACCTACAGGGGGCGTTCGGCAGTATGGGATGTAGGAAAAGCTCTGGGGTTCTCCTTGGAGCAGGTGGGGAAACTCGCGAAGCTTCTGGATCATTATTCCGATCTCAGGGAGTTGGAGAGAGAGATCAAAGATGTGGGGCTCTCGGCAAACAGTAAAAGGGTGAAGCTTCTGATCGAGCTCTGTCAGAAGTTAATGGGTTTTCCGAGGCATTTGGGAATACACGTTGGGGGAATGGTAGTTACGGAAAAGCCGCTCCGTCACATAGTCCCCGTTGAGAACGCCACGATGCCGAAGAGGACGGTTATCCAGTGGGATAAGGACGATGCCTCGGATGTCGGTTTTGTGAAGATCGACCTCTTGGGACTGGGAATGCTAACCGTGATTTCCTACGCTTTAAAATATGCAAGAGACAACAAAGGAATTGAGATTGATCCGGCAAAGCTCAGCTTCGAGGATCCGAAGGTTTATGATTTACTGTGTAGAGCAGATACCATAGGGGTATTCCAGGTGGAATCGAGGGCCCAGATGAATACATTGCCCGGGATGAAGCCGAGGTGCTACTATGATCTGGTCATAGAGGTCGCCCTTATAAGGCCGGGTCCGATACAGGGGGAAATGGTCCATCCCTACCTCAGGAGAAGGAAAGGGATCGAGCCCGTGACCTATCCCCATCCCTGTCTCGAGCCGATCCTCAAGAGGACGCTGGGAGTTCCCCTGTTTCAGGAGCAGGGGATGAGGGTAGCGATGGCGGCTGCGGGGTTTACCGCAAGCCAGGCGGATGATCTGAGAAAGGCTATGGGGCATAAGAGGTCTAAGGAAAGGATGTCGACACTGAACTATGCCCTTGTCCGGGGAATGGTGAAGAATGGAATTGATAAGGATTCCGCCATGAGAATCTTCAAGCAACTGGCAGCCTTTGCAGATTACGGGTTTGCGGAGTCCCACGCTGCTTCCTTCGCCCTTCTGGTTTACGTCTCAACCCATCTGAAACTCTATTACCCCACGGAGTTTTACTGTGCTCTCCTCAATGCCCAACCAATGGGTTTCTATGCACCACCGACGATAATAGAGGATGCTAAAAGACACGGCATAAAAGTCCTGAGTGTCGATGCTAAAAGGAGTAAATGGGATTGTACGATAGAAGGAAAAAACGTTCGACTGGGCTTTAGATACGTAAAAGGGTTGGGCGAATCTGCGAGAAATAGGATAGAAGAAGAGAGAGACAGAAAGAAATTCAGCTCTCTTGCGGACTTCGTAAGGAGGACCGGCCTTACTCGCCCTGCCTTAAGGCAATTGGCCATTGCAGGAGCCTTCAACTGTTTCGGACTGAGAAGGAGGGATGCACTCTGGAAAATTGAGGCACTGTCCAACAGAAACTCAAATGAGCTGGGGATTGTTCCTTCTGAAGATCGGGCCGTTTTCTCAAATATGAATCCGTCAGAGGCTTTGCTGGCAGACTATATCGGCCTCGGGTTTTCGGCGGGACATCACCCGATGAGGCTTCTCAGAAGGCATCTGCACAAAATGAGAGTAACATCGGCAGTGGATTTGAGAAAAACTGCGGGAGGGAAAAATGTAAAAGTTGCCGGAATCGTTATAGTGAAGCAGCAACCAGCAACCGCGAAAGGCTTCGTTTTTATAACATTGGAGGATGAAACAGGATTGACAAATGTAGTAGTTAAGCCTAAATTGGCGGAGGAATATCGCAAAGAACTGGTAAAATCCCCTGTCCTTTTGGTTGAAGGTAAGTTACAAAGAAATGGGGAGATCATTAATATTTTGGGAGATAGATTTACTCCACTCAGATTTCTCAGGGATGTGATTGAATTCAGGTAAAGTGGTTTTCTATAACCTCACCCCCGCCCCCCCGCGCGCCGCGGGGCCGGCCAGGGCCAGGGCATCGTTGCCGCCGATGTTGACGGTTATAATCTCCACGTTG